>DWVA01000294.1 GCA_019120475.1 Candidatus Blautia intestinipullorum
AAATTGGAAAAATAGAAAAAACAGACCCCTGTCGGATGTTGTCAGAGGCCTGTTTTTTCTATTTTTCGTCTGGAACAGAGGAATGTTGTGTGTACACGAAGGCTTGTTCAAGAATAAAATATATGATAAAATTTTATCACAAAAAGAAAGGCATGTGAATAACAGTGATATATAACAATATTCTTGAGGCAATGGGAAATACGCCCTTGATCCGTCTTGAGCGTCTTCCGGAAAAAGGAAGCGCTCAGATACTGGTAAAGTTCGAGGGGCTTAATGTAGGCGGTTCCATAAAGACCAGAACTGCCTATAATATGATCCGGGACGCGGAAGAAAAGGGACTTATCCATAAGGATACGATCATTGTAGAACCTACGAGCGGTAATCAGGGGATCGGCCTTGCGCTGGTAGGCGCTGTACGGGGATACCGGACAAAGATCATCATGCCGGATTCTGTAAGTGAAGAGCGTAGAAAGCTGGTGCGTCACTATGGCGCGGAAGTGATCCTGATCCATGATGCAGGGGATATTGGGGCCTGTATTCAGGAATGTCTGGATACGGCTCTTCGTATGGCAAAGAAAGATCCGAGAGTATTTGTGCCTCAGCAGTTTGAAAATCCGGCAAATCCGGCAGTACACAGGTCTGCGACTGCCATTGAGATCCTGGAACAGGCAGATTGTCCTATTGACGGTTTCTGTTCCGGAATCGGAACAGGAGGAACGATCACCGGGATCGGAGAAATCCTGAAGGAGAAAAATCCGGAGATAGAAATCTGGGCGGTGGAGCCGGAGCATGCGGCAATCCTTTCCGGCGGTTCCATTGGAACACACATACAGATGGGAATCGGGGACGGCGTGATACCGGAGATCCTTAATATGGATATATACGATGAAATATGCATTGTTACAGATGAGGAAGCAATCCAGGTGTCAAAGGATCTGGCCGCAAAAGAAGGAATCATGTGCGGTATATCTTCCGGAACCAACGTGGCTGCGGCACTGAAGCTGGCAAAGAAGCTGGGAGAAGGAAAAACAGTGGTTACGGTTCTGCCGGACACGGCGGAAAGATATTTTTCCACGCCGCTTTTTGATGAATAAAGTTATTGGTTATATTGCGGAGCATCATCCGTGTACAGGAAATGACTTGTATGCGGATGATGCCTTTTTATTTCATAGGGAATATCTTTTGCCGACATGTGAAAGCGTTGTGGTAAAGATCATGTCCATTATTTCTGCCGTTCATGTCCACATTCTGTAACAGAGAAGACGATGTGTTATATTATAAGGGGATACTTTTATTTGAATAAGACACTCGGAAGTATGGCTGCAGAGGCTGAAGTATCAAAGCAAAAACAAAGCAAGGAGTATAATGATATGGTCAGAATAGGAATTGTGGATGATGAACTTCCTTTTAGAGACATGGTTGAAGAAATTGTATCAGGAGTTCTGAGAGAAATATCTGTTCAGGCGAAGATTGATAAATACACAGATGGAGCCAGTTTCTTTGACAAAGTAAAGAACGGAGCGGTATACCATATCCTGCTGGCGGATATTAAAATGAAAAAAATGGACGGAATAGAGCTGGGAAGGATGATACGTCAGAAAAGCCCGGATATGTATATTATTTTTATTACTTCATATGAAAAATATGCAGCGGAAAGCTACCGGATCGAGGCATTTCAGTACATCTTAAAGCAGGATCTGAAGAGCCGCCTGCCGGGAGTGATCCGCAGTCTGCTTTTGAGACTGGCGGATCAGGAGCAGGAGTTCCGGATCGTGAGTACAGGCACAGAAAAAGTAAAGATTTTCTACCGGGATATTATTTATCTCTATAAATCAAAAGGCGCCAAATATGTAAATTATGTGACAAAAAAGGGGATCGTCCGGGAGCGTATTTCTCTGGAAAAGCTATTAAAAGAACTAAACAGCCGGTTATTTATACCTGTGGAGCGGGGATATGTGGTAAATATGGAACGGATCTTAAAGATAAAAGGCGATACGCTTTATCTTGAAATGGGATATGAGGTACAGGTAAGCAGATTGCGTCTGAAAACGGTGAAGCAGGAGATCAGCCGTTCCTGGGGAGGCAGAGGATGACGGCGGAAATGATAATGGTAAGCACCTGGGTGACGGATTCTCTGTTTGTATGGATCCTTCTGGAACTTATGGAGCTGGGACTGTATTTTTATCTGATCCTTGGAATTCTTCCAGGTATAAAAAATATGGGAAAAATAGACAAGATCATTTTGAGAACTGTATTTTTGGCTATGGTTGTGCTGATTGGAATAAAGTACAGAATCGGCACAACATTTAGCCATCTGTCTTTTTCCTATAATTTATTGGTACTGATCCTGGGAACCGGGGCTGCTGTAAGGGAAAACTTTCTTCTGATCGCAGGAATAGCTGTAACCTATACTTCTTCTATCCTGTTGCTGCGGTATATACTTTTGTTTGTAATGTGTTTGGCGGCTTATGGAACAGAGAGTCCGTTATCTCGTCTGGCATTTGCCGGAGGTCACGGCAATACTGCATTTGCCGTGACGCATTTGGGAGTACTTCTTCTGGTTTTTCTGATCTTATACAGGATCAGGAATTCCGGCATATCCAGACAGATCAGGGCGTATCGGAATCTTCTTCTACTGGTGGGAATCGTGCTTTCTGCTCTGGCGCTGGAGTATCAGAATCTTTTG
>DWVA01000295.1 GCA_019120475.1 Candidatus Blautia intestinipullorum
CACAAATCTCTCTTCAGGAATCGCCCCTGTGCGGCAGTTTCTGGAGGAGGGCCTTTCTGTGGGGCTTGGCACAGATATTGCCGGAGGGCACTCCCTTTCCATGCTGAGAGCTATCGCCGACGCTGTTCAGGTTTCCAAGCTCCGCTGGAGGCTGACGGATCCCTCCCGGAAAGCTTTGACTTTTGCCGAAGCCTTTTATATGGCCACCATGGGCGGCGGCAGCTTTTTCGGAAAAACAGGAAGTTTTCTGAACGGCTTTGCCTTCGACGCTCTGATACTGGATGACCGTAGATTCCCTCATCCGCAGGAACTGACTGTCCGGGAGCGTCTGGAAAGACTTGTTTATCTGGAGGACGGCCATTGCCTCACCGGTAAATATATCGCCGGAAGAAAAATTTTTTAAAAAGGAAAGAAAGAAATGGAAAAGACACAAATGAAACTGAAAAATTCTCTGCTTCTGCTGCTCACTGCTACAATCTGGGGCGTTGCCTTCGTGGCTCAGAGCGTCAGCATGGATTACATAGGAAGCTTCACTTTTAACGCAGTGCGGAATCTTATCGGAGCGGTTGTGCTGCTGCCTGTCATCTGGTTTCTGAACCGCGGCGGTAAGGCGGATCCCCAAAAATCCCCCAGACCGGAGACAGATCAAAAGGCCCTTATAGCTGGGGGAATCTCCTGCGGCGTCCTGCTCTGTCTGGCAAGTAATTTTCAGCAGCTTGGCATCAAATACACAACCGTAGGCAAGGCAGGCTTCATTACCGCCTGCTACATTGTCATCGTTCCTGTTATCGGCCTGTTTCTCAAAAAAAAATGCGGCCCCTTTATCTGGGCCGCTGTAGTTCTGGCTCTTATCGGTCTTTATCTGCTCTGCATCAATGACGGTTTTTCTATCGGAAAGGGCGATCTTCTGGTTTTGATCTGCTCCGTCCTGTTTGCTCTGCACATTCTGGTGATCGATCATTTTTCGCCAATGGTAGACGGAGTAAAAATGTCCTGCATCCAATTCTTTGTGTGCGGCGTTCTTTCCGGAATTCCCGCCCTGCTTTTTGAGAACCCTTCCATGTCCGGGCTTCTGGACGCCTGGATTCCCATTCTGTATGCAGGCGTTATGTCCTGCGGCGTAGCCTACACCTTGCAGATCGTAGGCCAGAAAGGAATGAATCCCACTGTGGCTTCTCTTATTCTGAGCCTGGAATCCTGTATTTCCGTTCTGGCCGGATGGCTGCTGCTCGGGCAGCGTCTCAGCGCCAGAGAAGGTGCCGGATGCGTGATCATGTTCTGCGCTATCGTTCTGGCGCAGCTTCCTGGCCGGATGCCGGTCCGCCGTACAGCCCGAAGCCAGGGCTGACGCTATAACGCTTCTTTGGTCAGAAAAGCCCTCTGCTCCGCCGCCGGCGAAACAGAAGGCTTTTCTTTTTCTGATCATTCAATTCTTATTTTAATTCACCTTTTTCCTGAAAATGCTTTTTAATCTTCTCAAAGCTCTCCTGGCTGATATCGTGCTCCATCTTGCAGGCGTCCGCTCTGGCGATCTCCGAGGGGACTCCCAGGGCTTCCAGCATCTTTGTAAGGACAGTATGGCGTTCATAAATCCTGTTGGCGATCTCAGCGCCCTTTTCAAGAAGCGTTACTGTCCCGTAGCGGTCCATAGCTATGTAGCCGTCTTCCCGCAAAAGCTTCATTGCATGGCTGACACTGGGCTTGGATACCCCCAGTCTTGCGGCAATATCCACAGAACGCACACCGCCGCCCTTCTGGGATAAAACAAGAATCGATTCCAGATAATCTTCCGCAGATTCTCTAATTTGCATGACCATACCTCCCATCGTTCCTATTTTATCACAGCGTTCTTTTTTTTTCAACGTGGGGGAAAGACGAAATCCGCCGGGGAACAGGGAAGTCCGCTTCCCCGCTCCGGAAGAGCCCCGGTTATTTGTCGTCTCCTGTCAGACGTAAAGTGTCCCGTATCTCCTCTACATCCATATCAAGGATAATTGCCAGCTCGTTAATGCTGAAGGAACTCTTTCCTTCTTCCTCATCGTCAGAAAGCTCCCTGACTGCTTTTTCCAGTTTCTCCACTCTTGCCACAAGACTGTCGTCGGAAAACTTCTGCTGTTCCTGTTTCCGGCAGACGGCTTCCAGTCCTTTTCTCATCTCTTCCAAAAGCCACTGTCTGTCTCTGATCGCATTTCCCGCGTTTTCCAAAGACTGGAGAAGGCACAGATTGGCCTCCTGGATCAGATCCGGCAGGAAAATCTCCTCCATATTCATTTCCACTGCCAGTTCCGCCGCTTCCTTCAGATATCTTGATGACAGCTCTCTTGCCGCTTCACGGCTTCCCTCTGCCAATTCCCGGAACAGGCTCTCTTCCGGGATCTCTCCGGCGCCGGGAAGACCTTCCAGATATTCTTTTAAGTATGCTTTTTCCTCTTCGGTCAGCGGCGTCCGGCGGCGTTCCTCTTTCTCCTTCGTCTGCTCCGCTGTCTCCACACCCTCTATTGATATTCCCTGGGAGATCAGATATTTCAGAACGCCGGCAAGCTGCTTTTCATCCAGACCTGCCTCTCCGAAAGTGTTTCTGATCTGTTCCGCCTTAAGAGAATTCTCCTGGCGGCGGGCCAGAGACTGTATTTCTTTTAATTTATCCTGAAACTCCTGGACATTCATTCTGTCTTCTCCTTTTTCTTTCCCCCGCGCGTCTCGAATTATACACAGTGAAAGACCCGATAGGGGAGCTATCGGGCCTTTCGAGGGGAGTATAAATAATTAA
>DWVA01000296.1 GCA_019120475.1 Candidatus Blautia intestinipullorum
TTCATAGCTCCGCTGTAGGATACCGCATAGAAAAATTCCCGTATCATTTCTGTATCCAGGGTTCCGAGCTGAGGTACGGTAAAATCAGCATCGTATTTCAGATACGGGCGTCCTGACAGATCGATTGCAGAGAGCGCCAGCGTCTCATCCATCGGCAGGATAAAATATCCGTATCGCTTTATTCCCGCTTTGGTGCCAAGGGCGTTTTGCAGCGCCTGCCCGAGCACGATCCCGGTATCTTCCACTGTATGGTGGCTGTCCACTTCCAGATCTCCAGACACTTTTACACTCAGGTCGAACAGCCCGTGTCTTGCGAATCCGTCCAGCATGTGATCAAAGAACGGGATTCCGGTATCAATCTGATTATCTCCCTGGCCGTCAAGATTGATGGTAAGGGCGATATCGGTCTCTTTTGTTTTTCTTGTACAGGTTCCGATTCGTTTTTCCATTGTGCACTCCTCCTCAGTCTTTACCGTCAAAGCGTACTTTGATAGAGTTGGCGTGAGCTGTCAGATGTTCGGCCTCGGCAAATTTTTCTATGTCTGAGTGTATCTTTTCCAGAGCATCTCTTGAGTAGAAAATAATGCTTGATTTCTTGATGAAATCGTCTACCGAAAGAGGCGAGAAAAATTTCGCGGTTCCGTTTGTGGGAAGAACATGGTTTGGCCCTGCAAAATAATCTCCCAGAGGCTCACTGGAATATTCGCCGATGAAAATAGCCCCGGCATTTCGGATTTTTGTCATGACTTCAAACGGATTGGCGGTTACAATCTCCAGATGTTCTGACGCAATCTCATTTGCCGCATCAATGGCATCAGTAAGATTTTCAGCGACAAGAATATGCCCGTAGTTGTCCAGCGATTTCCGGATAATCTCGCCCCGTGAGAGTTCGCTGATGAACCGGTCTGTCCAGTCGGATACTTCCTTTGCAAGCCTCTCGCTCGTTGTAACAAGGATTGCGCTTGCCATTTCATCATGTTCAGCCTGGGAGAGCAGATCGGCAGCCACATATCTTGGATTCGCGGTCTCATCCGCAAGAACGAGGATTTCGCTTGGGCCTGCCACGGAATCGATGCTCACATGTCCGTAGACTGATTTTTTAGCCAGAGCCACATAGATGTTGCCCGGCCCTACGATCTTGTCCACTTTTGGAATACTCTCTGTTCCATAGGCAAGCGCTGCGATAGCCTGAGCTCCCCCCGCCTTGTAGATGCGGTCAGCCCCCGCTTCGTGTGCAGCAACAAGAGTGGTGGCTGTAACGCGGCCGTCTCTGCCGGGCGGAGTGGTCATGATGATTTCATCCACGCCTGCTACTTTAGCTGGTATGATGTTCATGAGCACAGAGGAAGGATAGGCGGCTTTGCCTCCCGGAACATAGACGCCGACCCGGTGCAGAGCCGTTACCTTCTGCCCGAGTATCGTTCCGTCCGGTTTACTGTCGAACCAGCTGTACTGCCGCTGCTTTTCGTGATAGGTCCGAATATTGTCAAGCGCTTTTCTTATGATATCGACAAGTCCAGGGTCTACCTCGTCATATGCCTCTTTGATCTCATCTTCAGTGACCAGGATATTGTCCGCACTGATATGGGCTCCGTCAAATTTCTCAGTGTATTCAAAGAGGGCCTGATCCCTTTTTTCTTTTACGGCATCCAGGATTTCCCGTACGCTTTCTTCATATTTTCCGTAGCTGTTTGGACTGCGTTTCAACAGCTTTTCCAGCAGATCCGTTTTCGTATTCTGATCCAGTTTCTCAATTCTCATTTCTTCCTCCTATTGTTCCCTGAGCAATGTCCGCAGGTCTGTAATCAGTTTTTTGACTCTGTCGTTTTCCATCCGCATACTCACCGGATTCACGATCATACGGGCAGACAGCGGGCAGACTTCCTCAAGTACTACAAGTCCGTTTTCTTTCAGAGTGGAGCCGGTCTCCACAATATCCACGATCACTTCTGAGAGACCAACGATAGGCGCCAGCTCGATCGAGCCGTTCATCTTGATGATCTCTACAGTCTGATGTTTTTTGTTATAGAAATAATCTTTGGCGATCTTCGGATATTTTGTCGCTACGCGGATCAGTTCGTGATGCTGCAGAAGCTCTGCGGCGTCCTCGTGTCCGCACACACACATCCTGCATTTTCCGAAGCCAAGATCCAGTACTTCGTGTACTTTTCTTCCCTCCTCGATGATCGTATCCTTTCCGACCACACCGATATCCGCAGCTCCGTATTCTACATAAGTAGGCACATCCGGACCTTTCGCAAGGAAGAACTTCAGTTTCAGTTCTTCATTGGTAAAGATCAGTTTTCTGGAATTTTTATCTTTCATTTCATCACAGGTGATGCCGAGCTTTTCCAGCATCTCCAGCGTCTTGCTTGCCAGGCGCCCTTTCGTAAGGGCAAATGTCAGATATCTCATATGTCATGCTCCTTTAATCCTGCTTTTTCAGATCCACAAGTTTTTCCTCACCGGTCTTGAGATTCAGCATTTCGATCTTTTCGTCATCCCGCAGATATAACATGGCAGATACATCGGTTCGGCGGGCATATTCTTCGTAAATATCCCGCTCTTCTTCCGGTTCACGCTTGATCAGTTCGATGTTCCGTCCTTTGCCTCGAAAACTGCAGGCAAGAGAGACCGCATGCTCCTCGGTCTGTTCTGTATAGACGATCAGATTTTTATGTACGGTATCTACGGTAATCTTCTGCCGATTCAGTGCACTCATCAGTTCATCAACGATGATTGCAAAACCGATAGACGGTGTATTTTTCCCGAATTTCTCCAGAAGATGATCGTATCTTCCGCCGCGGACGATGGCGTCTCCGGTTCCGTACGTATAGGCACGGAAGATAACTCCTGTGTAATATCCGTAATTTCCGCTCATGCTCAGATCAAAAGTGACATGATCCTCTGCACCGTAGAGCTTCAGGAGACGATAGATCTGCTGAAGTCTCGTGACGCCCAGACGGGCATTCAGATCCGGAGCCGCTTTCAACGCCAGATCGAGAACTTCCGCTCCGCCTACAAGTTCGGGAAGCATATGAAATGCTTTCCTGATAGTTTCTTTTACATTTCTGCTGTCGAGAAGTTCTTCTACTCCGAAGTAATTCCTGTTTGTTATAAGAGCGCGCACTTCATTGCTCTCCTCTTCGCCAAGTTCCGCTCCGCTCATAAGGCCGCGGATGAAGTCAACATGACCGATGCTGACCTGAAATTCTTTTAACCCGACTTTTTTCAGGCCGTCTACCACCATGGCGATCATTTCCGCGTCAGCCTCAATGGAGTCCAGTCCGATCAGCTCCGCGCCGAGCTGGGTGTTCTCCTTTAATCTTCCCTGATAACTGGAATGATTGATAAATGTATTTCCGGCATAGCAGAGACGGATCGGAAAATCTTCATTCTCAAAAAGTGTTGCGGCAGCCCGTGCCACGGAAGGAGTGATATCCGGCCGGAGGGCAAGGATATTTCCTTCTCTGTCGAAGAATTTATAGAGTTCCTGTGTAGATGTGGATCCGATCTCCTCGCGGAATACGTCATAGTATTCAAACGTGGGTGTCTGTATATCCTGATAACCGTACAGATGAAGTACGGTACTCAGTTTTTTCTGAAGTGCAAGTTTGGTTTCGCATTCTTTGTTGTAAATATCCCGGACGCCTTCCGGAGTGTGAAGTTTCTGTTCCATATGCTCTCCTCTTTCACTTTAATGTGCTACTACGTTAAACCACCTTGTAATTATACGGATTTTATACTGCCCTGTCAATCCCTGCGGTCCAGATCTTTCTGTATCAGATCAAGATAAGGTACGAAGTACCCCTGCTTCAGTTCCATGAACCATCCCGGCTCCAGTTCGTCATACCGGAAACTTTTCCTTCCGCCCTGTTCCGCCCGATCCCAGAACTTTCTGATCTGTTCATACCGCATATAATACAGTTCATCCCGTGTACTGAAGTAAATAAGCAGAAAAGAAATTCCTCCCTGTTTCTCAAATTTTTCCATAAAGTCCATCTGATGCGCATGGACGTTCTGGAGAGGAAAAGTATCCGCTCTGCATTCTTTTGCGTCGAAGCAGACTGGGATTCCCTGTACCGCTCCGATATAATCCACCGTACTGATCTTGTCGAAATAAGCCAGAGTAATATGCCGGTTTTCCTGATCAATTTTAACCGGCGTGATGGGGGTTGGAATCTTTTGGATTAAAGCAAGACCCATCTCCGAGTATCTTTCATTTGTATGATTGATAAATTCTTCTAAAGTTGATCCGCGAAGCCCTCTTGAATTCCATGTGGCCATTGCATACCGCTCCTTTTTATGTTTTTGTCTGCGCATATCCTGAGAAAAATCTCCGGCGGAGGAGCTGTTATTGTCTTCCCGGACAGTTCCGAGAGTGTACCGCCGCATACCGGGATACAGAGTCTGACAGAGTGGAGCAGCTGGGATTTCAATCCGTAAGCACTCCTGTACTGGTCGTTGATGCGTCGGTCTCCGTATTTATAATCTCCTATGATCGGATGCCCCTGAGAGGCCATGTGAGCGCGGATCTGGTGGGTCTTTCCCGTGATCAGATGCACTTCCAGCAAAGTGACGTCATCCCCTGTTTCGAGGGGGCGGTATTCGGTTTGTATCTCTGAGGCTCCTTCCTTTTTCTCTTTGCTGAAAACAACACGGTTGGTACGGGGATCTTTTTTCAGATAACCGCTGAGCCGCCCTTTTTCTTTCACAGTACCGGCTACCAGGCAGAGATAATATTTTTTCAGGCTTCTGTTCCGGAACATAGCGCTTAGCTCCTGAAGAGCGGAAAGTGTTTTCCCTGCCGCGACAATACCGCTTGTGTTGCGATCCAGCCGGTTGCATACTGCAGGATGGAATGTGCGCAGTTCTGATTCCGTAATCTGGCGGGTATCGAGAAGATATCCTGTCAGGTATTCCACCAGGGATACATCATCTTTGGATGCCTTCTGGGAAAGCATTCCCGCCGGCTTGTTTATAAAGATTGTATGTCTGTCCTCATATAATATGTCAAGATC
>DWVA01000297.1 GCA_019120475.1 Candidatus Blautia intestinipullorum
CTTTTGCTGAACCAGCAGAATACAACAAAGATACCGGCCGGTATAGGCGCGGATGTCCGGGTAGCGAATAAAACGGGAGAAACAGACAGCGACCAGCACGACATGGCGGTGGTTTACGGACCGAAGACCACATATATCCTCTGCGTAATGTCCGAGGGATGGAAGAGCAGCGATGAGGCAATCACGCATATCCGTGAGATATCCAGAGTAGTGTATCATTATTTGAATCTCTGACCAAAAAAATTGCTTGACCCTTATAATTTTTTGATATAGAATAAAATCAAAAAACGAAGGGAGATCTTATGATGAAGGTAGTGTATACAGACAAGGCTCCGGCTGCGATCGGACCGTATTCCCAGGCAATCGTTTTGAATAACGTGCTGTTTACTTCCGGACAGATTCCGGTAGATCCTGCAACAGGAGAAATTGCCGGAGAGAGCATTGAGGCACAGGCGGAACAGGTGATGAAAAATCTGGAGGCAGTTGCCGCAGAAGCGGGCACAAGCCTTGCAAATGCTGTAAAAACAACCTGCTTTCTGGCCGATATGGGAGATTTCGCAGCTTTCAATGAAATTTACGCAAAATATTTCGTAAATAAACCAGCCCGCTCCTGCGTGGCAGTAAAGACACTTCCAAAGAACGTTCTCTGCGAAGTGGAAATGATAGCGTCAATTGAAGAATAAAGATCCGTTTATAAAAGGATGAGTACGGAAGCCTCCGGCAGGGAAAACTGCCGGAGGCTTCCGGCTTCTCAGGAAGAAAGTGAATTGCTTTTTCGGAGAAAATCATGTATAATAGCACACTGTAATAGTATATCTGAAAACAGGAGGAAAGAAACACATGCGAGTCGATACGGATGATTTTGGCCGACCTTGTAGCTGTGGAAAAAAACATCACATAGATGTAAAGGAGATTATAATTGAAGAGGGAGCTGTTGAAAAGCTGGAAGAGGCTATGTCGGACGGCTTTTTGAAACAGTATATTTCGCCGCTTTTGATCTGCGACACCAATACCTGCAGGGCGACGGAAGAGATCATGGAGGATATCTATGACCGCTGCCAGGTTCTGGTGCTGGACGCGGAGGAGCTTCACGCAGACGAACATGCGGTGGAGATCGTAGAGAACTATATGGACGAGGATATTGACCTGATCCTGGCTGTGGGAAGCGGAACGATCCACGACATCAGCCGTTATATAGCCTTTCAGTATAAGATCCCCTTTATTTCCGTTCCTACGGCGGCAAGCGTAGACGGATTCGTATCAAACGTAGCGGCAATGACCTGGAAAGGTATGAAAAAAACAGTACCGGCAGTGCCGCCAATGGCTGTTTTTGCGGATACCTCCATATTTGCCAGAGCTCCAAAGCGGCTGACCGCTTCGGGGATTTCGGATCTGTTCGGAAAATATATTTGTCTGGCAGACTGGAAGATCGCCCATCTTCTGACAGGAGAATATATCTGCAGCAGAATCATCGAATTAGAAGAAAAAGCACTGAGAACAGTAACTTCCAGTCTTCGTGATATTGCCCAGAGAGATGCGGAGGGATGTGAAGAACTGATGTATGCCCTGATCCTGTCCGGACTGGCTATGCAGATGGTCGGAAATTCCCGGCCGGCTTCCTGCGCGGAGCATCATCTCTCCCATTTGTGGGAAATGGAAGTGATCAACGGAAGACTGGACGCCCTTCATGGAGAAAAGGTTTCTGTAGGCACTCTGCTTGTGCTTGAAAGATATAAACAGATCGCCCGGGCAATCCGTAACGGAGAATGCAGGGTGATCCCTTATGAGGACAGGGACGCGGAACTCAGAGAAAAAGTTTTTGGAGAAAAAGGGATCCTGCAGGGAATCGCAGAAGAAAATACTCCGGAACTGCTTCTGGAAGTAAGTCCGTCCAGGCTGAGGGACAGCCTGAGTACCATTGCGGATATCATCGAAGACCTGCCGGAAGAAAAAGAACTGATCCAGGCGATGAATATCGCCGGATGCAAGAAAAGCGTATATGATATTGGTTTGACAGAGGAGATCATACCGATCAGTCTGAGGCTGGCTCCCTATGTAAGAAGAAGGCTGAGTTTCCTCAGAGTTTCAAAAATGCTGAAAATGGAGGAAGAAGTATGATGCGTGTCGGCTTGGGATATGATGTACATAGACTGACAGAGGGAAGAAAGCTGATCCTGGGGGGAGTGGATATTCCCTGGGAAAAAGGGCTCTTAGGCCATTCAGATGCAGATGTGCTCATCCATGCCATTATGGACGCGCTGCTGGGAGCCGCCGCCCTTGGCGATATCGGACAGCATTTTCCGGATACAGATCCTGCCTATGAGGGGATATCCAGCGTCAAACTTCTTGTTCTGGTGGGGGAGCTTTTAAAGAAAAAAGGATTCGCCATTGGCAATATAGACGCAGTCATTATTGCGCAGAAGCCTAAAATGGCTCCTCATATTCCGGAAATGAGAAAAAATATAGCAAAGGCTCTTGAAATCCCGGAGAGCAGAATCAGTATAAAAGCAACCACAGAAGAACGCCTTGGCTTTACCGGAAGAGAAGAAGGGATAACCTCTCAGGCGGTTTGTCTTCTGGAGGAGCTTTGATCAGTTGATCCCCATGATATTTATGCGCAGGAAAGGATAAAAAAATATGAAGCTTTTTAATACAATGACGCGAAAAAAAGAAGAATTTGTCCCTCTGGAAGAGGGAAAAGTCAGGATGTACGTCTGCGGACCAACCGTATACAACCTGATCCATATCGGAAACGCGCGGCCTATGATTGTTTTTGACACAGTGCGCCGCTATATGGAATATAAAGGCTATGAAGTAAATTTCGTCTCAAATTTTACAGACGTGGATGATAAGATCATCAAAAAAGCAATAGAAGAAGGCGTAAGCGCAGAGGAGGTTTCCAGGCGTTATATTGAAGAATGCAAAAAGGATATGGCGGCAATGAACGTAAAATCGGCCACTACCCACCCTCTGGCTACCCAGGAAATCGACGGCATGATCGAAATGATCCAGACGCTGATCGACAAAGGATACGCCTATGCTGTATCGGACGGGACCGTATATTTCCGTGTAAAGAAATTCAAAGAGTACGGAAAGCTGTCCCACAAAAATCTTGACGATCTGCAGTCCGGATTCCGTTCCCTTAAGGTGTCCGGAGAGGAGCAGAAGGAGGATCCCCTTGACTTCGTGCTCTGGAAGCCGAAAAAAGAAGGAGAGCCTTACTGGAAGTCTCCCTGGTGCGACGGCCGCCCGGGATGGCATATTGAATGCTCCGTAATGTCGAAAAAGTATCTGGGGGAGGAAATCGACATTCATGCAGGAGGAGAAGACCTGATCTTTCCTCATCACGAAAACGAAATTGCCCAGAGTGAATGCTGCAATGGGAAAATTTTCGCCAGATACTGGATGCATAACGGATTCCTGAATATTGACAACCGTAAAATGTCAAAGTCCCTGGGAAATTTCCGGACAGTGAGGGAAATCGCGAAACAGTATGATCTGCAGGTCCTGCGCTTTTTTATGCTGAGCGCGCATTACAGAAGCCCGCTGAATTTCAGCGCGGATCTGATGGAGTCCTCAAAGAATGCCCTGGAGCGTATTGTGGACGCGGCGGGACGACTGAGAGACCGGAAAGAGGCGGACAAAAGCCCGATGACGGAAAACGAACAGAGCCTGCTTGCAGAGGCGGAAAGCTTCCGTAAAAAATTTGAAGAGGCTATGGACGACGACTTTAACACAGCGGACGCTCTTGCTGCTGTTTTTGAGCTTGTGAAATTCGCAAACACCAACGTAACGGAAGAAAGCACAGGGGCTTTTGCGGGAGCCGTTCTGGATATCATGGTGACCCTCTGCGATGTTCTTGGCCTTGTCGTACTGAAAAAAGAAGAGGTCCTGGATAAGGATGTTGAAGAACTGATCCAGGAAAGACAGGCGGCGAGAAAGGCAAAGGATTTTGCAAAGGCAGATGAAATACGCAGCCGCCTTTTGGAAATGGGCATTGAACTGAAGGATACCCGGGAAGGTGTGAAATGGAAACGAGTATAAGTTACATGAAGGAGCTGTTTCACCTGAAGGATCAGGATATCCGCAGCTATTCACCGCTTACGCTGGCTTACATCGGGGACGGCGTTTATGAGCTTGTCATCCGCACGATCCTTGTAAAAAAAGGCAACTGTCCTGTGAACCGTATGCATAAGAAGGCAAGCAGTCTTGTAAAGGCGTCGGCTCAGTCGGCGATCATGGAAAAAATCGAAGACCAGCTTACGGAAGAAGAGCACGCCGTGTACAGAAGAGGGCGTAACGCCCACTCTCCTACAATGGCAAAACACGCTACCATGGCAGACTACAGGAGGGCGACAGGCTTTGAGGCGCTGATCGGATATCTTTATCTAAGCGAAGAATATACGCGGATGCTGGATTTGATCCGCATGGGAATCGGGGAGGATGAAGAATGAGCGAATGGATAGAAGGCCGCAATGCGGTACTGGAAGCGTTCCGTTCCGGCAGAACTGTGGACAGAGTGTATCTTCTGGAGGGATGCCAGGATGGACCTCTGCACACGATCGCCCGGGAAGCGCGAAAGAAGGATACGATTGTCACATATGTTCCCAGAGAGAGACTGGATCAGCTCAGCAAAACGAAAGCTCACCAGGGAGTACTCGCCCAGGTGGCCGCTTATGACTATGCTTCTGTCGAGGATATTCTTGAAAGAGCAAAGGAAAAGGGGGAGCCTCCTTTTTTGATCCTTCTGGACAATGTAGAAGACCCGCATAATCTGGGCGCGGTGATCCGTACGGCAAATCTGGCGGGAGCTCATGGAGTGATCATACCAAAAAGACGGTCTGTGGGGCTTACCGCCACAGTCGCCAAAACGTCTGCGGGAGCCATTAATTATACTCCTGTGGCAAAAGTGACAAACCTTGTCCGCACAATGGAGGAACTGAAAAAAGAGGGGATCTGGTTTGCCTGCGCGGATATGGGAGGACAGTCCATGTATCAGACGGATCTGTCAGGCCCCATCGGTCTTGTGATCGGCAACGAGGGAGAGGGAGTCAGCCGTCTGGTGCGCGAAGCCTGCGATTTCACCGTGTCGATCCCCATGCGCGGTGATATTGATTCCCTGAACGCTTCAGTGGCGGCAGGCGTTCTCTCTTATGAGATCGTAAGACAGAGGCTGGCGGAAAATAAGAAATAATAAAGAGATGGGCCAAACCGGGAAACGGAGGCAGTATGAGCGGTTACGACCAATGCAGTGATGAGGAGCTGATCGTCAGACTTCAGAAAGGCGAAAAGGAAATTTCTGATTATCTGATGGAAAAATATAAAGAATTTGTCCGGAAAAAAGCGCGGGCAGTATATCTGATCGGAGGAGAAACCGATGATCTGATACAGGAGGGAATGATCGGGCTTTTTAAAGCAGTGCAGGATTACCGGCCTGAAAAAGAAGCGTCGTTTCGGACTTTTGCCGGGCTGTGTATTGACAGACAGCTTTACAGCGCCATTCAAAGCTCAAACAGGCAGAAGCATCTGCCTCTGAATTCCTATGTTTCTTTAAGCCAGGCAGGGGAGGCGGAGGATCTGGAAGGCCGGTGGTCGGAAAATCCCGAGGCGGTGATCATAGACCAGGAGAGGACCAGGATCCTGAAAGAAGAGATAAAAAAAGCTTTAAGCCCTATGGAAAATAAGGTCCTGGCGTATTATATGCAGGGATACGGCTATGTGAAAATAGCGAAGCTGCTTGGAAAAAAGCCAAAATCCATTGATAATGCGCTGCAGAGAATACGAGGAAAGATCCGGGCCTGCAAAGAAGAGATCCAGTCATAAAATCTGAAGAAAAGCAAAGGGCAAAGTTTTGAAAAAAATAAAAAGAAACTGTTGACAAGACCCGTGTTATCTGATATTATTATCAACTGTGAGCGGCAGAAAAGCTGCGGAGATGCTGATGTGGCTCAGTCGGTAGAGCGTCGCCTTGGTAAGGCGGAGGTCACGGGTTCGATTCCCGTCATCAGCTTATGGAAACCCTTGAACCTTGAATGTTCAGGGGTTTTTTCTTGTCTGTCATAAAAAAACTTTTAAAACGCGGGAAACTATGATATGATTGAAGTTCAAGAACAGTTCAGGAGGGAAAGAGATGGAGAACGAGAACGTTTCCAAGAATTTTATTGAAAATATTATTGATAAAGATCTGGCAGAGGGTGTTTATGATACTGTGCATACGCGTTTTCCACCGGAGCCCAACGGATATCTTCATATTGGACATGCCAAATCTATTCTCTTAAATT
>DWVA01000298.1 GCA_019120475.1 Candidatus Blautia intestinipullorum
GAGAAATTCAACAACAAGACAAACGGCATTACCCAGAGACGGTTCCTTCTTCACGGAAACCAGCTTCTGGCGAAATGGGTAACAGACCACATCGGTCCGGACTGGATCACAGATCTCTCTCAGATCAGCAAGCTTAAACTGTATGTGGACGACGAGAGAGCCCAGCAGGAATTTATGAACATCAAGTTCCAGAACAAGCAGCGCCTTGCGAAATATATCCTGGAGCACAACGGTGTGGAGGTGGATCCTCATTCCATCTTCGACGTACAGGTTAAGAGACTTCACGAGTACAAACGCCAGCTTCTGAATATCCTGCATGTGATCTATCTGTACGATAAGCTGAAGAGAAATCCGGGCATGGAGTTCTATCCCAGAACCTTTATCTTCGGAGCAAAAGCTTCCGCAGGCTATGCCCGGGCGAAAAAGATCATCAAACTGATCAACTCTGTGGCTGATGTTGTGAACAATGACAAGTCCATTGACAATAAACTAAAAGTCGTATTTATCGAGAACTACCGTGTATCCAACGCGGAGATGATCTTTGCGGCGGCAGATGTTTCCGAACAGATCTCTACTGCAAGTAAAGAGGCTTCCGGTACCGGAAATATGAAGTTCATGCTGAACGGAGCTCCTACACTGGGAACCATGGACGGCGCCAATGTGGAGATCGTAGAAGAGGTAGGAGCAGAAAATGCCTTCATCTTCGGTCTCAGCGCAGACGAAGTTATTAATTACGAAAACAACGGCGGCTACGATCCTCATGTGATCTACAACACAGACGGCGAGATCCGCCAGGTGCTGATGGAACTGATCAACGGAACCTTCTCCCATGATACAGAACTGTTCCGTGATATTTACGATTCTCTTCTGTATACCAAGGGATTTGACAAAGCTGACCAGTACTTTACTCTAGCTGACTTCCGTTCCTATGCGGAAGCGCAGGAGCGCGTGGAGCAGGCTTACCGTGATGAAAAGCGCTGGGCGAGAATGGCTATGATGAACACCGCATGCAGCGGAAAATTCTCTTCCGACAGAACCATTGAAGAGTATGTAAAGGACATCTGGCATCTTGATAAAGTTTATATCAAATAAAGAGTTAAGACGAAAAAGCTGTAAATAAGCTGCAATAAAGAAGCGCCAGTTCCGGCAAGTTCCGGTTCCGGCGCTTCTTTATTTACCACAATCGAAAATTCGGTTTCCGATCCGGTTCTGACAGTCTGGTCAGAGGAATAAAATATGGAGAACGCAATGACGGCGGAGAATTTCTGATGACATATTTGTGGGGCGGAATGATTCTGGTGGGGATTATTTACGGAGCTTTTACAGGAAACCTAAAGGAAGTGTCAGAGGCGGTCGTTTCCTCATCCGGGGAGGCGGTAAGCCTCTGTATTTCCATGGCGGGGATCACAGCCATGTGGACAGGTATCATGAAGATCGCGGAGAATACAGGTCTGGTAGCGGGAATCGCGGAAAAAATGCGGCCTTTGATCAGATTTTTGTTTCCGCGGATAGATCCTGATTCCAGAGCGGGCAGATTTATCTGTTTAAATTTTCTTTCCAACTGTCTGGGGCTATCCTGGGCCAGTACAAGCTCAGGGCTGATCGCTGTCAGAGAACTGGCGGAGCTGGAGGAGAGGAGAAGAAAAACCGGCACCGGAGGGCGGAAAAAAGGAACGGCAAGCAATGAAATGTGTACTTTTCTGATCATTAATGTATCTTCGCTGCAGCTGATCCCCGTAAATATGATCGCTTACCGCACCCAGTACGGAAGCGTGAATCCAACAGCCATCGTGGGTCCTGCGGTTCTGGCTACGGCAGTAAGCACCGGAGCAGCCGTTATTTTCTGCCGGATCGCGGACAGAAAGGGGAGAAACCCGTGAAGATGATTTCATTTCTTTCCAGTATACTGATCCCTCTCATATTATTTTATGTGATAGGCTGCGGGATTTTGGCAAAAAGGGACGTTTATCATGACTTCCTGGAAGGAGCCGGGGACGGACTGAAAATCGTAAAGGATCTGATTCCCACGCTGATCGGACTGATGACAGGCGTAGGAGTCTTAAGAGCTTCCGGTTTCCTGGATTTTCTGGGAGATATTTTTGGAAAAGTGACGTCCGCTGCGGGGATTTCTCCGGAAATCGTGCCGCTGGCTCTTGTGCGGCTGTTTTCTTCCAGTGCAGCGTCCGGACTTCTTCTGGACATATTCAAGGAATTTGGAACAGACTCCCTGACAGGCTTCACAGCCAGTTTGATACTAAGCTCAACAGAAAGCGTATTTTATTGTATGAGTGTTTACTTTGGTTCCGTGGGGGTACAGAAGACAAGATATACGCTGGCGGGCGCACTTACAGCCACCTTTGCCGGGATAGCGGCGTCTGTCTGGCTGGCAGGGTATCTGCTGTGATATCCCTGCCTATACAAGAGCCTGATTTTTCTTTATGGTTTCCTGGATGATATTCCGGGTGTAGGTTCCCAGATGCTTCTGGGCGTCTTTGTCCAGATCTTTTACATAGACAGGCGCGCAGTACTCGATCACCACATGACAGGGCTTTACTTTTGGAAAATGCGCCTCGAAGATCTCCGCCGTATTGTTCATAGCAATAGGAATAACGGGACAGCCGGTCTTGCTGGCAATCTTAAAGCTTCCCTCATGAAAAGGAAGAAGTTCGGATTCGTCCTGATTCTTATTTCTGGTGCCTTCCGGAAAAATACAGATGGAAATTCCCGATTTGATTTTTTCAATGGCGGTAAGGATAGTCTTCAATCCCTGCTTGATATCTTTGCGGTCAAGAAACAGACAGTGAAGATATTTCATCCAGTTGGAGAGAAGAGGATACCGTTCCATCTCTTTTTTGGCAATGTAGCCGGTACGCCGTACGCAGCGGGTATAAGTCAGAAGAATGTCAAAATAGCTCCGGTGGTTGCCGATATAGAGCACAGGAGTGTCTTTCGGGACGTTTTCTTCTCCGATGACAGTGATCCTGGTTCCGGCGATCTTCAGGATAAACCGGAATACGCCCTGGATGAGCCGCAGGGAACTGATGTCTTTTTTCATCGGCGCAAACTTTCCTATGATCCATTCCGCCAGAAGAATAGGAATGGACAGGATCAGAAATCCTACTACTGTAATTACGATCAATATAAAACGTATCATTTCCGTTACCTCTTTTTATAAATCTCGCTGTCTGAAAGAACAGCGCGGCCGCAGAAGAGCGCGCCATAAGATGATTATACTAATTTTAGAAAATACTTGCAATAAATCTTTTTTCTTCCACATAGAATACATACTAAGGAACAGACTGGGGTGGCATTTTATGAAAAAAGCAGCCTTCCTGCTCTGGATTGCCGCGGCTCTTCTGGCGCTGAGCGGATGCCGTGTGATACGCATTGAGGAGGCGGAGAGGACGCCTCTTAAATATACAGTGGTGGACAGCGCCCGGATACCGGAGGAAGCGGCTGCTCTGATCGAGGAAAAGAAGGCTGCGGAATTTCAGATGATCTATCAGAGCGGGGAAGATATGTATCTGATCAAGGGTTACGGAAGACAGATGAGCGGAGGCTACAGCATACAGGTGACAGAACTGTCCCTGTCGTCTGCAGCCGTCTTGTTTAAGACAAAGCTTATCGGCCCTTCAGAGGAAAGCCAGGGCAGTGAACCCTCTTACCCGTATATTGTAGTAAAGACAGAATACCGGGAAGAACCGGTGCAGTTTCAGTAAATGACCAGGAGGAGAGAGAAGTGGAATTAAGAAAAGAAGATATTCAGATGCTCCGCATAAAAAACAGGGCGGCCAGTCAGGTGACTTTTGACATGGATTACAACGTGCCGGATGTGAAGCCGGACATCGGGAGAATGATCCAGAACAAAGGGGACGTGACAATGGAAGAAGTGCGTCTTAACGACGGTCACGCCTTTCTCAGAGGAAACCTGAATGTGGATCTTCTTTATGTAGGCGAGGAGGAAGGCAGGGTTTACAGTCTGTCCGCCAGACTGCCTATTGAGGAAACCCTGAACCTGGAAGGAATCGTAAGCGGGGATAAGCTCTGCCTGAAATGGGAGATCGAGGATCTGAGCCTTTATCTGATACATTCCAGAAAACTGAACATTAAGGCGGTAGTGACTTTTTATGCAGTGGTGGATGAACTGAACGGAGTCCGCCTTCCCGCCGCCCTGGACGATGAGTCCATATCGGTAAAAAAGAAAACAATGCGGCTTCTGAGTCTTGCCGTACATAAAAAAGATACGCTCCGGAAAAAAGAGGAGATCACGCTGGCGTCCAATAAACCTAATATTGCGGAGCTTCTGTGGCATACCACTGAGGTCAGGGCTCTGGATCTGCGGCCGGAGGACGGCATGATAAGAGCGAAAGGAGAGCTGTTTGTTTTTGTCATGTACACAGGAGACGACGAGACAGGTTCCCTACAGTGGCTGGAATATTCTGTTCCCTTTACCGGAGAGGTGGAATGCGGAGGCTGTACTGCTGACATGATCCCCAATATGGAGTATTCTGTTATCCATCAGTCTGTGGAAGTAAAGCCGGATGCCGACGGAGAAGAACGGCTGCTTATAGCGGATGTGGTGCTGGAGATTGATATGAAGCTGTACCAGGAGGAGGAGCATGAGGTGATCCTGGATGTTTATTCTCCTTTTTGCCAGTGTATCCCCCAGGGAAAGAAGGAAATGCTGGAAAGTCTTCTGATCAGGAATTTTTCCAAATGCCGTCTCTCCGACAGGATCGGCGTAAAGGAAACTCAGGGGAAAATACTTCAGATCTGCCATGGACAGGGCAGAGTGAAGGTAGATAAGACAACGGTTGTAGAGGACGGCATTCAGGTAGAAGGAATCGTACATATGAAGATCCTTTATATCATCGGAAACGACGACATGCCGTTTTATTCCATGGAAGCAATGCTGCCTTTCACACATACCGTAGAGGCAAGGGGGATATCGAAAGACAGCGTATACCATCTTCACGCGGATCTGGAACAGATGGCCACAACTATGGTGGACAGTAATGAAATTGAAGTAAAAGCTACTGTAAGCTTAAACGTGCTTGTGGTAAGCTGTACAGAGGAAATGATCATTGATAAGGTGGAAGTGCAGCCTCTTGATATGGAAAAGGTACGCAGTATGCCGGGAATTACTGTTTATATGGTAAAACCCGGGGATACACTCTGGGATATCGCAAAAAAATTCTATACGACAGTGGAAGAAATCTGTGTGAGAAACGATCTGGAAAACGGGGAGATCGAACAGGGACAGCCGCTGCTGCTGATAAAAAAAGTAGAGGAATGAGAAAAGCCGGAGAAAGGTTATTGAAATTCCGAGGAGAATCATATAGAATATAAAAAGAAATTGTATACAAAGTACAGGAAACCGTATACAAAAAACACAGATGGTAAAAAACGAAAGAACAGGGGAGAAGTTTATGCGGCTGAGAGCAATGGCAAAAATCAATCTGGGACTTGATGTGATCCGCAAAAGAGAGGACGGATATCATGAAGTGCGTATGATCATGCAGACCATACGGATGTACGATACACTGGATATACGCAGAAAACAGACGCCGGGGATCTCTCTGGAAGTAAATCTGCCTTATATCCCCTGTGATGAAAGAAATCTGGTATATAAAGCCGCCAAACTTCTCATGGAAGAATTTCAGATACAGGAAGGCATAAGCATGAAACTGACAAAAGCGATTCCTGTAGCGGCAGGCATGGCAGGAGGAAGTTCAGACGCTGCTGCCGCCCTGGTAGGCGTGAACCGCCTTTTTCGGCTGGGACTCAGCCAGGAAGAGCTTATGAAGCGGGCGGTAAAGATCGGGGCCGACGTTCCCTACTGTGTGATGAGAGGAACGGCTCTGGCGGAAGGGATCGGAGAAAAGCTTACACCTCTGGCGCCTCTCCCCAACTGCTATGTGCTGGTGGGAAAACCGGGGATCAGCGTCTCCACAAAGACAGCTTATGAAAATCTGAAGCTTAATGAGATCAAAAAGCATCCGGATATCGACGGCATGGTACGGGATATCCAAAAAGGCGATCTGCATTCCATAACGGAAAAAATGGAGAACGTATTCGAACCCGGAATTATTGAAAAATATCCGGTGATCCAGGAAATCAAAAACTTTATGGAAGAGCAGGGGGCGCTGAAGGCGATGATGAGCGGAAGCGGACCTACGGTGTTTGGAATCTTTGACGATAAAAGAAAGCTTTTTGCCGCGGCGGAGGCTCTGAAAAAAAGCGCTCTGGCGAAGACGGTGTTTGCCGCCAGGATCTACAATCCCAGAGGAGGTACAGAAGATGAATGATTTTTCCGTTGATATGAATGAATATCTGCCGCTGCGCGACGTGGTGTTCAATACTCTGAGAAAGGCCATACTCAAGGGAGAACTGAAACCCGGAGAAAGGCTGATGGAGATTGCTCTTGCGGAACGGCTGGGAGTCAGCAGGACTCCGGTCCGGGAAGCCATGCGCAAGCTGGAGCTGGAGGGGCTGGTAGTCATGATCCCAAGAAGAGGCGCTCAGGTGGCGAATATTACAGAAAAGGATCTTAACGATGTGCTGGAAGTGAGGATCGCCCTGGAGAATCTTTCCATTCAGAAAGCCTGCTCCTGTATGACGGAGGAACAACTGGAAAAACTCTGGGAAGCCGCCCGCAAATTTGAAAGTATGACGGAGGACGGGAATCTGGTGAAGCTGGCGGAGGCGGATGTGGATTTTCACGAGGTGATCTACCGCTCGTCTGACAACCGGCGTCTGAATCAGGTGCTGAATAATCTCCGGGAACAGATCTACCGCTATCGTGTGGAGTATCTCAAGGATGAAGATACGCGGAAGGTTCTTGTAAAGGAGCATGAAGAGATCTACCGCGCCATTAAAGAAAGAGATGTAAAAAGAGCCCAGGAAATTTCCTACCGCCACATTGAAAATCAGAGGGAAGCGATCATACGCTCCATTCGGGAGGAAGCGGCGAATCAGGAAAAAAGCGGAAACCGTAAATAAAAATATATAAGCTGGTTATGATAAGAGAGATAGAATATGTCTCTCTTTTTTTTATGACTCAGGTGACGAAAAATGGAAAAAACAAAAATTTCTTCAAATCTCAGGGATAACGAAGCTTATATCCGAAAAAGGTGCAAAAACTGCGCCGATATTCTGATCCGTCCCATGCGGCTGGGAGACGGCCCCAGGGTGGACTGTCTGATGGTATATATTGAAGTTGCGGTTTCTAATATGATGCTGGATGATTCCGCCATTGGGAAAATGGTAAATCATTTCTGGGAGATATCCCCGGAGCAGATCCAGGATTTTATAAGAAACAACAGCCTGGGAATCGCAGACGTGAAAAAGCTTCCGGATATGGAGGCGGCCTTTGGAGCGCTTCTTGCGGGAAACGCCGTATTCTTCATGGACGGCTGCAATCAGGCTATGAAAATCGCCAGCAAAGGATACCCCAACATGGGAGTTTCAGGGGTGGAGACAGAAAAGGTCCTGAGAGGATCCAGAGAAGGTTTTTCCGACGCGGTGAAAGTCAATTCCGCTCTGGTGCGCAAGCGGATACGGGACACAAGACTGAAGGTGGAGGAGAGAACGGTGGGCATCCGTTCTCAGACAATGGTCCAGATTCTGTATATTGAGGATCTGGTGCGGGAAGATCTGCTGGAAGAAGTGAAAAACCGTCTGGAAGAGTACGAGATCGACGGAATACTGGACAGCGGGATGCTGGAACAGTTGACAGAAGAAACCTGGTATTCTCCTTTTCCCCAGTATCAGACTACCGAACGTCCGGACAGAGCGGCGCAGGAACTTCTGAACGGGAAAATCGTGGTGATCTGCGACAATTCCCCTTACGCTTTGATACTTCCCAGTTCTTTTAATGGGTTTATGGAAAGCAGCGAGGACTGGTATCATCATTTTGAAATGGCGTCCTTTCTCAGGATGCTGAGATATCTGGCGCTGCTGACAGCGACTCTCCTGCCCGGACTTTATCTGGCGGTGATACGGTTTCATACCCAGATCCTTCCTGCCAATCTGATCCTTTCCTTTGCGGAGGCAAGAGAAGGAGTGCCGTTTTCCAGTGTGGCGGAGCTTATTTTTCTGGAATTGGCTTTTGAACTGATACGGGAAGCCGGCGTCAGGATACCCGGATCTCTGGGAAGCACCATAGGGATCGTAGGAGGACTGATCGTGGGACAGGCGGCAGTCACCGCCAATCTGGTAAGCCCTATTGTGGTGATGATCGTAGCTCTTACGGCTCTGGGCGGAATGGCACTGCCAAATGAGGAATTTGCATCCGCCTTCCGTCTTTTGAAATACCTGTTTCTGTTTCTGGGCGGGTATCTGGGAATCTTCGGGATCGTTCTGGGAATTTATATGACAGTGGCGCATCTGGCGGGCCTTTTGAGCTTTGGAATGCCGTATCTGATGCCTTTTGTAAAAAAAGAAGATGGGGGAGGCACCGGAGAGGGAATCCTGCGCCTGCCTTTCCGAAAAAGAAAAAAACGTCCTGTTTACGCCAGACAGGAAGAAAAGCTAAGGCTGAGAAGGAGGGAAGAGCATTGAAATTCGCGGAAAACAACAGAATTTCCCACAGACAGCTTTACCGTCAGATGATCCTTGCCTTCCTTGCGCCTTTTCTTCTCTGTCTGCCGGGAAAAGAAGGACTTCTGGGAAAATCAGGCATTGCAGGAGTTTTTTTGGCGCTGGCTCTTCTGGCTCTCTATGTCCTTCTGCTTTTGCGTATGGTACCGTGGTATTCGGACCTGGTGAAATCGCTGGGAACCGTTTCGGGAAGAGGTGCGGGAGCGTTTTTTCTCGTATATGTGATCCTTACAGGAGCTTATCTTGCCAGACTTATGGCGGATCTGATACCAGCCGTTCTTGTGACCGGAATCCCGGGAAGCCTGATCTCTTTTCTGACTGTAGCTGTCTGCAGCTTCGGCACCTGTAAGGGAATGCAGAGAAGAGGAAGAATGGCGGAAGTGTCAGGAGGAATCCTTTTATGGGGGATTGTTCTGATGATGGTTCTTTGTCTGGGACAGGGAAGAATGGATTATCTGAAAGAAATGGCGGAAGATTCCACAGTACAGGGGAAAGCGGTGATGGACGGCTGCTACAGATTTCTCTGCGCTTTCTCAGGACTGGCCCTTCTCCCTTTCGGGCTGAAAGATGTGGAAAGAAGAGGAAAGGCGGGAAAAACACTGATACTTGGGATCGTAACGCTGGGCGGGATCCTTATAGGAACTCTGCTTCTGCTTCCGGCGGTTTTGGGATGGAAGAGACTGGAGGAAGAGGTCTGGCCTGTGATCCCTCTGATGGCGGGAGCGGATCTTCCGGGAAATATCCTGGCAAGATTTGATGTGCTTTGGATGGGATTTCTGCTGTACAGTCTTCTTTTTGCCCTGGGAAGCATTTTTCATTACGGTCATCAGATCTGCCTCCGGGCACACATGGGAACCGGGCGCTGGTGGCTTCCGGCGGCGGTGTTTCTTGTGTCGGCAGCAGAATTTGAAGGAAAACAGATCCGGGATTACTATGGATTTTACCTTGCCTTTATTTTTGTTCCGGGGCTTCTGCTTCTGCAGATCTATATGGCCTTTCGGGGAAATCTGAAGAGGAGGAGAAGGACGGCGGCGGCTCTGCTTCTTGTCTCTCTTCTGGGACTGACAGGCTGTGCGGCTATTGAACCGGAAAAAAGGATGTATCCTCTGGCTCTCGGTGTGGATGTGTCTGAACAAGGTTTTTCAATGACTTATGGGATGCCGGATCTTCCTCAGGCAACAGGACAGGAGAAGCCGGAAGAGAATGGCAGTATTCCGGTATTGTCCATAACAGGAAAAGATTTTCAGGAGATCGGAGAGATCTATGACCGCTCCCAGGAAAAGTATCTTGATATCAGCCATATCCAGGTGATCCTTCTGGGAAACAGTCTGATGGAGAGCGGGAAATGGCGGGAACTTTTTTCTTATTTAAAGGAAGATCCCTTTATGGGAGAAAATGTGTATCTTTTCCGTACGGAAGATCCGGAGGCCGTTTTATCCTGGGACAGCAAAGGAAGCTCTGTGGGGGCATATCTCACCGGACTTCTGGAAAACCGCCTTCCCGGGCAGCAGAAGAGCGGAGTGACTCTGCGGCAGGCATATTATCAGTGGTATCAGAACGGAACTCTTGTCAGCCTGCCTTTGATCGTTCTGGAAGAAGAAGGGATACAGGTTTACCTATATGATTAGTTTTTTGCGGTTTGCCAGATAGTAGACCGCGCCCAGAGCGTCCGCCAGAAACCAGCCGACAGGTACAGACCACCAGATTCCCAAAGTGCCGATAAAGGGTACTGCGGAAAGTGCATAGGCCAGGGCGACCCGGACTCCCAGGGAAACAATGGTGAGGACCACAGACATCCCCGGTTTTCCCAGAGCCCGGTACAGTCCGTAAAACAGAAACAAAAGACCGATCATATAGTAAAAAGCGCCTTCAATATGCAGATACCGGACTCCTTCTGCGATCACGGCAGTTTCTCCTTTGTCGATAAAGAGTGTCATCAAAGGTTCCGCCAGAAGAAAAACGAGAAGAGAGAGCAGAGCCCCGAAGGACATAGATACTGCAACGGCTGTGCGGATACCTTTCCGTATACGTTTCCACTGTCTGGCGCCGAAATTCTGAGCAGTAAAAATAGAAAAAGCATTTCCGAAATCCTGTACGGGAAGATAGGCGAAGGCGTCTATTTTTACTGCGGCGGCGAAGGCCGCCATGACGGTTGTCCCATAACTGTTTACAAGTCCCTGGACTGCCAGGATGCCCAGGTTCATAATGGACTGCTGGAGACAGGTCAGGGCGGAAAAACTGGTGATCTCTTTCATGCGGCTCATACGCAGCCGGATGTGTTTTTCTCTTTTCAGAAGCTGCGGAAATTTTATTTTTGTATAAAGAGCAATTCCGATCCCGGATACATACTGAGAGATCACGGTAGCTTCAGCGGCGCCTGCCACACCGCGGTGCAGCCCTGCTACAAACAAGAGGTCCAGCCCGATATTCAGTCCGGCGGAAACCGCCAGGAATACAAGGGGAACCATGGAGTTTCCAAGAGACCGGAG
>DWVA01000299.1 GCA_019120475.1 Candidatus Blautia intestinipullorum
ACTGAAGGTTCTGAAAGAAAAGACAAACAACGGAGAATCGGTTCCGGGAACCTGCGGGATCGGGCATACCCGTTGGGCAACCCATGGAGAACCTTCGGAAACAAACGCTCACCCCCATGTCAGCGACGACGGCAACGTGGTGGCTGTCCATAACGGAATTATCGAAAATTATCAGGAGCTTAAGGACAAGCTTCTGCGGAAAGGATACAAATTTTATTCTTCTACAGATACAGAGATCGCGGTGAAGCTGGTAGATTATTATTACAAAAAATATGAAGGGACTCCGGTGGACGCGATCAACCATGCAATGGTCCGTATCCGCGGTTCCTATGCCATGGCGCTTATGTTTAAAGACTATCCGGAAGAAATTTTTGTGGCAAGAAAAGACAGCCCTATGATCCTTGGGGTGGAAAATGGAGAATCTTATATTGCTTCAGACGTTCCGGCAATTTTGAAATATACTAGAAATGTCTATTATATCGGAAATATGGAGATGGCCTGTGTAAAAAAAGGCGAGATCATCTTCTATAATCTGGACGGCGACGAGATCCAGAAAGAAATGAAAACAATCGAATGGGATGCGGAAGCGGCAGAGAAAGCCGGGTTCGAGCATTTTATGATGAAGGAGATCCACGAGCAGCCAAAGGCAGTGGCCGATACGCTGAATTCCGTTTTAAAAGAGGGGAAGATCGACCTTTCGGAAGTGGGAATTACAGAGGAAGATATCCGGGATATCAGCCAGATCTATATTGTAGCCTGCGGTTCGGCCTATCATGTAGGCATGGCGGCGCAGTATGTGATCGAGGATATGGCGAAAATTCCCGTACGTGTGGAACTGGCGTCAGAATTTCGCTACAGGAAACCTCTGCTGGATAAAAACGGACTGGTAATCATTATCAGCCAGTCCGGAGAAACGGCGGATAGTCTGGCTGCCCTTCGTGAGGCGAAAAAAAGAGGCGTCCGTACTCTTGGAATCGTGAATGTGGTTGGTTCCTCCATTGCCAGAGAAGCGGATAAGGTATTTTATACCCTTGCAGGTCCGGAGATTTCTGTGGCTACTACAAAAGCATACAGTACGCAGCTCATTGCGGCTTATGTTCTGGCGATCCAGTTTGCAAAGACAAGGGAAGAAATCAGCGAGGAACAGTACGAAGCATATATAGAAGAACTGCAGAAAATTCCGGAAAAAATCGAAAGGATTATTGAAGATAAAGAAAGGCTTCAGTGGTTTGCCGCAAAACAGGCCAACGCCAGAGATGTCTTTTTCATCGGAAGAGGGATCGACTATGCCATCTGTATGGAAGGCAGCCTGAAAATGAAGGAAATCAGCTATATCCATTCGGAGGCGTATGCGGCGGGAGAATTAAAACATGGAACGATTTCCCTGCTGGAAGATGGAACTCTGGTGATCGGCGTTCTGACTCAGCCGGAATTATACGAAAAAACAGTCAGCAATATGGTGGAATGTAAAAGCCGCGGAGCATATCTTATGGGACTTACTACCTTTGGAAATTATAATATTGAAGACACTGCGGACTTCACAGTCTATATTCCGAAAACAGATCCGCATTTTGCCACTTCACTGGCGGTTATCCCGCTTCAGCTTATGGGCTACTATGTAAGCGTAGCCAGAGGACTGGATGTAGACAAGCCAAGAAATCTGGCAAAGAGCGTGACGGTTGAGTAGATATCTCTTTAAAAATTTTTTGCATTTACTGCGGACATAGAAAAATCCGCTGTCTTATCCTTGTGATAAAGGAATGAGACAGAGGATTTTTTTGAATGGCATGAACGGATCAGCGGATGAAGTTTGTCATAGTGACAGGCTCTTTTTCCGGCAGACCGTATTTTTCTTTCCCGAGAGCGATACTTTTCATCAGGAAAGACATGTTTCTGGCAAGCACACGCATGGTAAGGAGACCTTCTTCGTCCTGAGCCGCCTCGCCTTCCTGTCTTCCATGGATACTGTTCCAGTAGCGGCTGGAAGCGACAGGCATTCCGCTGATAGTGAAAAATTTATTCAGCTCATCAAATGTGGCGGAAAGGCCGCCCCGTCTTGCACAGACAACGCTGGCGCCGACCTTCATGGTCTTGTCGAAGGAGGTGCTGTAGAAAAGTCTGGTAAGAAGCGCCACAAGAGTAGCGTTTGCGGAAGCATAGTATACAGGGCTGCCTACGACCAGACCATCGCACTCCTCAAATTTCGGAGCGATTTCGTTTACGATATCGTCAAAGACGCATTTTCCTTTCTCGGCGCAGGCGCCGCAGGCAATACAGCTTCGTATACCTTTGTTGCCTACATGGATCAGCTCGGTTTCAATTCCTTCTTGTTTAAATATTTTTTCCATTTCTTTCAGCGCAATAGAAGTGTTACCATTTTTGCGCGGACTTCCATTTAACATTAAAACTTTCATGACAACCTCCTGATGTAAATATTTTCTCATATATTATAACGCATTTTCTATTTTTTTCAAAATAGTAATAAAAATTAAGAATTAATCTGGCATAAAAACCTGGATGAAAAATAAGATAATATTGAAAAAATATTGACACAATGTCAAAATAGAGATAAACTATAAAATATCAAAAACAATGAACTAAGAAATACGAATGCAGAAGAAAGGCAGGGAACATGAAATGAGTAAGATATTAGTAGCATATTTCAGCGCCAGCGGTACAACAGCGAAACTGGCAGAACGTCTCGCATCAG
>DWVA01000300.1 GCA_019120475.1 Candidatus Blautia intestinipullorum
TATGTCTCTGGTATTTTATGAGGATTTTATTTACTGCTCTTGTTGTTCTCCACTTCCTGAAGCTTCATTGCGCGGACCTTTAGGGGCAGACCGAACAGAGTGATGAATCCGTCCGCGTCGTGGTGGTCGTACATATCGCCTGTGGTGAAGGAAGCAAGGGATTCATTGTACAGGCTGTATGGCGAAGTGGTTCCGGCTTTGATGATGTTTCCTTTGTAAAGTTTCAGCTTTACTTCGCCGGTGACATACTTCTGAGTGGATTCCACGAATGCCTGAATCGCTTCCCGGAGAGGTGTGAACCATTTGCCCTCGTACACGACCTGAGCGAACTGGCTTCCCAGTTTCTTCTTGGCCTCCATGGTGTCGCGGTCGAGGATCAGTTCCTCAAGCTGTTCGTGAGCTGCCATAAGGATGGTTCCTCCCGGAGTCTCGTAAACGCCTCTGGATTTCATTCCCACAACACGGTTTTCCACAATGTCGATGATGCCGATGCCGTTCTCTCCGCCCAGGCGGTTCAGCTCGGTGATGATCTCGGATACTTTCATGGCTTTGCCGTTCAGAGTCTTCGGAACGCCTGCCTCGAAAGTCATGGCGATTTCCGTCTCTTTGTCCGGAGCTTTCTGCGGAGTTACGCTGAGAACCAGCATATCGTCGTAGTTTGGAGCCTGAGAGGGATCTTCAAGTTCCAGTCCTTCGTGGCTGATATGCCACAGATTGCGGTCGCGGCTGTAGCTGTGACGGGCGTCAAAAGGAAGATTGATGCCGTGCGCCTGACAGAAAGCAATCTCGTCCTCCCTGGACTGCATGGTCCATACGTCTGTCATACGCCATGGAGCGATGATCTTGATATCGGGAGCCAGAGCCTTGATCCCAAGTTCAAAACGGATCTGGTCGTTGCCTTTTCCGGTAGCGCCGTGGCAGATAGCTACAGCGTTCTCTTTACGGGCGATCTCCACCAGCTTTTTCGCGATAGCAGGGCGGGCCATAGAGGTTCCGAGAAGGTATTTGTGTTCATAAACGGCGCCTGCCTGTACGCAGGGCATGATATATTCGTCGCAGAATTCGTCTACGATATCTTCTATGTATAATTTGGAAGCGCCGGACATCTTGGCTCTTTCATCCAGACCGTCCAGCTCGTTTCCCTGACCGCAGTTGACGCAGCAGCAGATTACTTCATAATCGAAGGTTTCTTTCAGCCACGGGATCAGGGCAGTGGTATCCAGGCCGCCTGAGTATGCTAAAACAACTTTTTCTTTCATATGATTTATCCTCCTGAAATAAATTTCCGTTCATTTTGTCTGCGCCGGATCAAAACAGCGGCGCGTTTTCCTGAATCTGTGAACAGGAATCGTTCATGTTTCGTTCTTGACAAGGGATAATATACAACATTTTTTATAAATATGCAATAGGGCGGTGGAAAAAAATATCGAATAATTTTTGCATAAAAATACAATAAAATATGGAAGAAACGTATAATAATGCAGGATTTCAAATAAAGAGGACGACGGGGGAGAAAAAAATAGTGTTGCATATTATGCAAAAGAGATGTATAATCGTACCATCACAGCGGCGGTATGCGGAAATCAGGATGAAAGACTTCCCTCCATCTGCCGCCGGAGGAGAGAAATGAAAGGCACAAGGAGGAAATCTGATCATGATAAAAGCAGGAATCATCGGCGCTACAGGATACGCGGGCAACGAACTTGTCCGTCTGCTTCTGGGACATAAGGACGTGGAGATTGCCTGGTATGGTTCCAGGAGTTATATAGATAAGAAATACGCAGGTATTTATCAGAACTTTTTTAAACTGGTGGACGCCAGATGTATGGACGACAACATGGAGAAGCTCTCAGAGGAGGCGAACGTGATCTTTACGGCGACGCCCCAGGGGCTGTGCGCGTCTCTGGTGAACGAGGGAATCCTTTCCCGGGCGAAAGTGATCGATCTCAGCGCGGATTTCCGGATCAAAGATGTTAAGAAATATGAGAAATGGTACGGGATCGAACATAAATCCCCCCAGTTTATCGAGGAAGCGGTATATGGTCTCTGCGAGATCAACAGGGAGGATATCAAAAAAGCGCGGCTGGTGGCTAATCCAGGCTGCTATCCCACCTGTTCCACACTCTCCATCTATCCTCTTCTGAAAGAGGACATGATCGATCCGTCCACGATAATCATAGACGCGAAGTCAGGAACGTCAGGGGCGGGAAGAGGAGCCAAGACGGATAATCTGTTCTGTGAGGTAAACGAAAATATCAAGGCCTACGGCGTGGCGTCACACCGTCATACGCCGGAGATCGAAGACCAGCTGGGATACGCCTGCGGTCAGGAGGTGCTGATCAATTTCACTCCTCACCTGATCCCCATGAACAGGGGGATCCTGATCACCGCCTACGCTTCCCTGAAAAAAGACGTTTCCTATGAGGAAGTAAAGGCGGCTTATGATAAATATTATGAAAAAGAGCAGTTCGTCCGCGTGCTGGATAAAGACGTGTGTCCTCAGACGAAATGGGTGGAGGGCAGCAACTACGTGGACGTGAACTTTAAGATCGATCCGAGGACGAAACGGATCATCATGATGGGCGCTATGGACAATCTGGTAAAAGGCGCGGCAGGCCAGGCGGTGCAGAATATGAACCTTCTGTTCGGATTCGACGAGGCCGAGGGTCTGAGACAGATTCCCATGGTACCGTAAAGAGAAGGCTTCAATGGGCGGAAGATACGGCAGGTTTCCCACGGATGGACAGGAACCGGCCGTCCGCCGTCACAGGTATAAACAGAAAAAACAGAAATGAGGAATACACCATGGAAATAATCAAAGGCGGCGTAACAGCGGCAAAAGGATTCCGGGCCGCTTCCACAGCGGCGGGGATCAAATATCAGGGAAGAACCGATATGGCTATGATATATGCGGAGAATCCCTGCAAAGCGGCGGGGACCTTTACCACCAACGTAGTAAAGGCGGCTCCGGTGAAATGGGATCAGGAGATCGTATACCACCATCCCGCAGCGCAGGTGATCGTGTGCAACAGCGGAATCGCCAACGCCTGCACAGGAGAAGAGGGGTACGGGTACTGCCGGGAGACGGCAAAAGCCGCGGCGGAAGTTCTCCATGTTCCGGAGGACAGTGTTCTGGTGGCCTCCACAGGCGTGATCGGAATGCAGCTTCCCATTGAGAAGCTGGCCGCAGGCGTGAAGCAGATGGCTCAGGAGCTTGACGGAAGTCTGGAGGCGGGCAATCTGGCGGCGAAAGCCATTATGACCACAGACACTGTGGAGAAGGAAGCGGCAGTGCAGGTGGAGATCGGCGGCCAAACAGTGACGGTAGGCGGCATGTGCAAGGGATCCGGGATGATCCATCCCAATATGTGCACCATGCTCAGCTTTGTCACCACCGATGTGAATATCTCAAAGGAACTTCTTCAGGAGGCGTTAAGCGAAAGCGTTAAGGATACCTACAACATGGTGTCCGTGGACGGGGACACTTCCACCAACGATACGGTGCTGCTGCTTGCCGGCGGTATGGCGGGGAATCCTGAGATCACTGAGAAAAATGAAGATTATGAGAAATTCTGCCAGGCTCTGAATTATGTGAACACCACTCTGGCGAAAAAGATCGCCGGCGACGGGGAGGGAGCCACCGCGCTGTTCGAGGTGAAGATCATCGGCGCCGAGAGTAAGGAGCAGGCGGTCACTCTAAGTAAATCCGTGGTTTCTTCCTCTCTTACAAAAGCGGCGATCTACGGACATGACGCCAACTGGGGAAGAATCCTGTGCGCCATGGGATATTCCGGGGCGAAGTTTGATCCGGAAAAGGTGGATCTCTATTTTGAGAGCCGCGCAGGGAAGATCAAGATCATGGAGAACGGCGTATCCACCGGTTACAGCGAAGAAGAGGCGACGAAGATCCTTTCCGAAAACGAGGTCACTGCCATTGCGGACGTGAAGATGGGAGACGCCTCCGCCACGGCCTGGGGCTGCGACCTGACATATGATTACGTGAAGATCAACGCGGACTACCGTTCCTGACCAGGTTACGGGAAAGACGGATTTTCTCCGGGATGTGAGAAAGCTTCCGGAGCTGGTCTTTTTCGGGACAGAACAGAAAAAAGCGGCAGGAAAACGTTAAAGACGGCAAAAAGAGGAGAATGAAAAAATGGTAAAGCAGATGTATCTGGACAAGGCGGAAGTGCTGATCGAAGCCCTTCCTTATATCCAGCGGTTCAACAGAAAGATCGTGGTGATCAAATACGGCGGAAGCGCCATGCTGGACGAAGAGCTGAAAGCCAACGTTATCAAGGACGCAGTGCTTTTGAAGCTGGTAGGATTCAAGCCTATCATTGTCCACGGCGGCGGAAAGGAGATCAGCCGCTGGGTAAATAAGGTTGGCATGGAGCCCAGATTTGTAAACGGTCTTCGTGTAACGGACAGAGACACCATGGAGATCGCTGAGATGGTGCTGGCAAAGGTAAATAAGGAACTGGTAACCCTGGTGGAATCTCTGGGCGTCAAAGCCGTAGGCATCAGCGGAAAGGACGGCGGCCTTCTGAAATGCGTGAAGAAACTGTCCGGAGGAGAGGATATCGGTTACGTGGGAGAGATCAAAGAGGTGGATCCTAAGATCCTCTACGATCTTCTTGAGAGAGATTTTCTTCCCATTGTATTTCCGGTGGGCTTTGACGAGAATTTTGATTCCTACAATATCAACGCAGACGATGCAGCCTGTGCTATCGCGGAAGCGGTACATGCGGAGAAGCTGGCGTTTCTTTCCGATATCGAAGGCGTATATAAGGATCAGAATGATCCGGAGACGCTGATTTCCGAGCTTCATGTCCATGAGGCTGAGAAACTGATCGCAGATGGCTATGTAGGAGGAGGAATGATCCCGAAGCTCAAGAACTGTATCGACGCTATCGAGCAGGGAGTCAACAGGGTGCATATCCTGGACGGAAGGATTCCCCACAGTCTCCTTTTGGAGATTTTTACCAATAAAGGAATCGGAACGGCGATTTTAAGAGAGGACGGCGAAAAATATTACCATGAACATGAATGAGCAGATGCGGCAGTCGGAGGAAAGCATCCTCCACACCTACAACCGTTTTCCGGTGGTACTGGATCATGGGGAAGGCTGCTGGCTTTATGACACGGAAGGAAAGAAATATCTGGATTTCGCGGCGGGAATCGCCGTAAACGCCCTGGGGTATCATTATCCGGGCTACGATGAGGCTCTGAAAGAGCAGATCGGCAAACTGATGCATATTTCCAATCTGTATTACAACGAGCCCATGAGCGAGGCGGGGCATAAGCTGGTAAAGGCCAGCGGCATGAGCAAGGCGTTCTTTACAAACAGCGGAACAGAAGCGATCGAGGGAGCGCTGAAGGCGGCCAGAAAATACGCCTATGCAAAAGGCCGGAGGGACCGGTATGAGATCATTGCCATGAATCATTCCTTCCACGGAAGGAGTATGGGAGCCCTTTCCGTTACAGGAAACGCCCATTACCGGGAACCGTTTGAACCACTGATCGGCGGCGTGAAATTCGCGGATTTTAACGACCTGGAAAGCGTAAAGGCTCAGATTACGGAAAAAACCTGCGCTATCATTACGGAAACGGTACAGGGAGAGGGAGGAATCTATCCTGCGGAGCAGAGCTTTCTGGAAGGGCTGCAGGAAATCTGCACAGAAAAAGATATTCTTTTGATCTTCGATGAAATACAGTGCGGCATGGGCCGGACGGGAACTTATTTTGCATGGCAGTCCTACGGGGTAAAACCTGATATCATGACATGCGCCAAAGCTTTGGGAAGCGGCGTGCCTGTAGGAGCTTTCGTACTGGGAGAAAAGGCGGCGGAGGCGTCTCTGGCCCCAGGGGATCATGGAACTACCTACGGCGGAAATCCTTTTGTCTGCGCAGCGGTGAGCAAAGTATTTGATATTTTTGAGGAGGATCATATTCTGGAGCATGTCCGGGAACTGACACCTTATCTGGAGAAAAAACTGGACGGTCTTGTGGAAAAGTACGATACAGTTGCCGCAAGACGTGGAAAAGGTTTTATGCAGGGGCTGGTGATCACCGGGATCCCGGTGGGAACCGTAGTGTCCAGAGCCCTGGAAAAGGGACTTTTGGTGATCTCGGCCGGAAGCGATGTGCTTCGTCTGGTTCCTCCGCTGGTCATCACAAAAGAACATATCGATCTTATGATAGAAATACTGGAAAAAAGTCTGGCGTAATGCCAGACTTTTTTGTGCCTATAAAAAAACAAAAGTAAGTGTTGACAAACAAAGTTAGTTAGAATATACTAACACTGAAAAGAGAGTTTTTCGAGACTAACAAAGAAAGAAGTGAAGCTATGATGCCATTATCAATGGTGAAAAACGGAGAACCGTATATTATCGGCAGAGTCGGAGGAAAAGAAGATACCAGACGTTTCCTTGAATCCCTTGGATTTGTAACCGGGGCGGAAGTCACGGTTATTTCTACTGCCGGAGGGAACCTGATCGTCAATGTGAAAGATTCAAGAGTCGCCATTGGCCGGGATATGGCAAACAAAGTCATGGTGAACTGAAGGGAGGAGATTTCATGAGGACATTAAAAGACGCTCTGGTGGGCCGGACGGTAAAAGTGGTGAAACTGAATGGCGAAGGCCCTGTGAAGAGAAGGATCATGGATATGGGGATCACAAAAGGCGTCAGTATTTATGTGCGCAAAGTAGCGCCTCTGGGCGATCCGGTGGAAGTGACAGTGAGAGGCTATGAGCTGTCTGTACGAAAAGCGGACGCGGAAATGATCGTGGTAGAATAAAGGAGGAAAGAGAGATGGCAATTACAATCGCGCTGGCCGGCAATCCAAACAGCGGAAAGACAACTCTGTTCAACGCGCTGACAGGTGCAAACCAGTTTGTTGGAAACTGGCCGGGTGTAACGGTGGAAAAGAAAGAAGGAAAACTGAAGGGAAATAAAGATGTGGTGATCACGGATCTTCCGGGAATATATTCTTTGTCCCCTTATACGCTGGAGGAAGTGGTAGCCAGAAATTATCTGATCAATGAAAAGCCGGACGCGATCCTGAATATCATCGACGGCACGAACCTGGAAAGAAATCTTTACCTGAGCACACAGCTTATGGAACTGGGGATCCCGGTAGTGATGGCGGTGAATATGATGGATCTGGTGCGAAAGAACGGAGATCAGATCATGACGGATAAGCTGGCGAAAAAGCTGGGCTGCGCCGTGGTGGAAATTTCCGCGCTGAAGGGCGAGGGCGTAAAAAGAGCGGCGGACATGGCCGTACAGCTTGCTCACGCCCGCAAGGTAAATCCTCCGGTACATAATTTCGATGAGAAAGTGGAAGAAGTTCTGGATTCCATAGAAGATAAACTGGGAAATTCTGTGCCGCAGGAACAAAGACGTTTCTTTGCCGTGAAGCTTCTGGAAAAGGACGATAAGATCGCGGCCCAGCTTTCCACAGTTCCGGATGTTTCCGCGGAAATTTCCAGGATAGAGCGGGAGATGGATGACGACACGGAAAGCATTATCACCAACGAACGGTATAATTACATCTCTTCGATCATCGGACAGTGCTGCAAAAAGAAGCATACCGGGGAGAAGATGACAGTTTCCGATAAGATCGACCGCATTGTTACAAACCGTATCCTGGCCCTTCCTATTTTTGCGGCGGTGATGTGGCTTGTATATTATGTTTCCGTAACAACAGTAGGTACTTTTGTGACGGACTGGACAAACGATGTGCTGTTCGGCGAGATCATTCCTCCGGCCATTGAAAGCTTCCTGGTAAGCATCCACTGCGCGGGATGGCTCCAGGGACTGATCCTGGACGGTATCGTAGCAGGCGTAGGCGCGGTTCTCGGCTTTGTGCCCCAGATGCTGGTGCTGTTTATTTTCCTGGCCTTTCTGGAAGGTTGCGGATATATGGCCCGCGTGGCGTTTATTATGGACCGTATCTTCCGTAAATTCGGCCTTTCCGGAAAATCCTTTATTCCTATGCTGATCGGAACGGGATGCGGCGTTCCCGGCGTTATGGCTTCAAGAACCATTGAAAACGACCGCGACCGGAAGATGACGATCATGACGACGACTTTTATCCCCTGCGGAGCGAAGCTTCCGATCATCGCCCTGATCGCAGGCGCGCTTTTCGGCGGCGCTTCCTGGGTGGCTCCCAGCGCGTATTTCGTAGGTATTGCGGCAATCGTATGCTCCGGCATTATTCTGAAAAAGACGAAAATGTTCGCGGGAGATCCGGCACCTTTCGTTATGGAGCTTCCGGCTTACCATCTTCCTACAGTAGGAAGTATCTTAAGAAGCATGTGGGAGAGAGGCTGGTCTTTCATCAAAAAAGCAGGAACTATCATTCTTTTGTCCACCATCCTTCTGTGGTTCCTGATGAGTTTCGGCTGGGTGGACGGCTCCTTTGGAATGCTGGATGCAGAACAGCTTAACGACAGCATCCTGGCAAAAATCGGCGGTGTGATCGCGCCAATCTTCGCGCCTCTGGGCTGGGGAGACTGGAAGATGGCTGTTGCGGCTGTTACCGGACTGATCGCCAAGGAAAATGTGGTAGGAACCTTTGGTATCCTCTTTGGCTTCGCGGAAGTCGCGGAGGACGGAGTGGAGATCTGGGGACAGCTTGCCGGCAGTATGACGGCTGTTGCGGCGTACTCCTTCCTTGTATTTAATCTTCTCTGCGCACCCTGCTTTGCGGCAATGGGAGCGATCAAACGGGAGATGAACAATACAAAATGGTTCCTCTTTGCTATCGGTTATCAGTGCCTTCTGGCTTATGTGGTTTCCCTTTGCATTTACCAGATCGGCACGCTGGCAACAGGAGGCGGATTCGGATTGTTCACTGTGATCGCCTTTATACTGATCATCGGATTCATTTATTTCCTCTTCCGGCCGTATAAAGAGAGCCAGACATTAAATGTAAAGATCAGGAGCGCGGCAAGGTAAGAGGATCCAGGGAGAATCCTTCTGACGGGACAGTACCGGGCGGATTGCCGCAGTATACTTTTCTCTCCGGATATGGTAAGATATCTGGCAGACGGACACAGACAAACAGAAAACAGATTGGATTTCAGGAGGTTGGGTTATGGGAACAGTGATCGTACTTGCGGTTCTTGCGGCGATCGTAGGACTGATCGTCCGAAGCATGATCCGTGATAAGAAAAATGGAAAGTCCCTCCACTGCGGCGGGAACTGCAGCGGCTGCGGCTGCCACTGCAGCGGAGAAATCCGGAAGACAGGAAAATGAATAAAACCTGGACTTTCTGTATATGTTAATAGTAAGTATTTTAAGAGGCGGGTGTAAAATACCGGCCTCTTTCGCTGTGAAATACTATTTTCATTATATGGAGGGAAAGGTTATGTGGGGATTTTTAGCGGCGCTGGTCTCAGGAGCCCTGATGAGTATTCAGGGAGTATTCAACACAGAGGTTACAAAGCAGAGCAGTCTGTGGGTATCTACCGGATGGGTACAGCTTTCTGCGTTTGCCGTCTGCGTTCTGGCATGGCTTTTTACAGGAAGAGAAAGCATTTCCGCGCTGTGGCAGGTGGATAACAAATATACGCTTCTTGGAGGTGTGATCGGCGCTTTTATCACTATTACGGTGATCCAGAGCATGGGAGCGCTGGGACCGGCCCGGGCGGCTATGCTGATCGTGGTTTCCCAGTTGATCGTAGCTTATGTGATAGAGCTTTTCGGAATGTTCGGAACAGATAAGCAGCCCTTTGAGTGGAGAAAGCTGGTGGGAATGGCAGTGGCTATTATCGGGATCGTGATTTTTAAGTGGCAAAAATAAGACTTGCCTATTGTAAATGTAATAGGAATTCGTTAAAATAAGAAATGGTCAGGCATAGAAAAGATGGGGAACTCTGCCATAAAATTTATGGAAAAGGAGGGAACCATTATGAGAAATATAGTAAGAAACAGAAGGGCCGCGGCAGCGGGACTGCTTTTTCTGGCGGCTCTTTTGAATACGTCAGGCTGTACCGGCGCCCAGAAAGCGGAAATCTTTCTGGCGGAAGAAGGAGATCCCGGGACTGAAAAAGAGGCTGGGGAACCTGCGGCGGAGACCGTTTCGCCCACGCCTGGGGAGGTGACACCGGAAACAGAAGACCAGGAGGAAAACGTCTCCCCGGAGAAGGAAGAGAAGCAGCCGGAGGAAATCTTTGTAGATGTCTGCGGGGCTGTGGCAAAACCGGGAGTTTACGGGATGCCGCCGGAGAGCAGAGTGTTTCAGGCTATTGAGATGGCAGGCGGATTTCTTCCGGAAGCTGCGGGAAGCTATATCAATCAGGCGCAGCCTCTTGACGATGGACAGCAGATATATATTCCGACAAAAGAAGAAGCAGAGGAGAAAGCGCTGACAGTTCCCGGAGCCGAAGCGTCAGATACGGCAAAAGAACCGGTAGCGGGCGGAAATGAGCAGGGAAAGGTCAACCTGAACACTGCGGATTCGGCGGCTTTGCAGACGCTGAACGGAATCGGAGAGGCAAAAGCGGAAGCAATCCTTGCGTACAGAGACGAACACGGAGCGTTTTCCGCTATCGAAGAGATCATGAACGTACCGGGGATCAAGGAAAGTACCTTTTCTAACATAAAGGATAAGATTGCAGTAGAATAGGAGATTGTGAATGAGCAGGAAAGTATTAGTGGTGGATGATGAAAAACTGATTGTAAAAGGAATCCGTTTCAGTCTTGAACAGGACGGAATGGAAGTGGACTGCGCCTATGACGGAGAAGAAGCGGTAGAAAAGGCGAAGGAGAATCATTACGATATCATCCTTCTGGATCTGATGCTTCCCAAGATGGACGGTATGGAAGTCTGTCAGCAGGTACGGGAATTTTCAAACGTTCCCATTATCATGCTCACGGCAAAGGGCGAGGATATGGATAAGATCCTGGGGTTGGAATCAGGAGCGGACGATTACATTACGAAGCCTTTTAATATTCTGGAGGTCAAGGCCCGCGTCAAGGCCATTATGCGCCGTACACGCAAGGACAGCGAGGAAAAGACAAAGACCATAGAATCGGGAGATCTGAGGCTGGACTGTGAAAGCCGCCGCGTCTTTATTTCCGGAAGGGAGATCAATCTCACCGCCAAGGAATTTGACGTTCTGGAGCTTCTGGTGTCTAATCCCAACAAAGTGTACAGCCGCGAAAACCTGCTGAATATTGTATGGGGTTATGAATATCCCGGAGATGTCAGGACTGTGGACGTACATATCCGCCGTCTCCGCGAAAAAATCGAGGCAAATCCCAGTGAGCCGAAATATGTACACACCAAATGGGGGGTCGGATATTATTTCCAGGCATGATCCATGAAAAGACGAGGCAGATTTTTTAAAAGCCTGCGGTTCCGTATTCTGATCATTCTGGTGATTCTGGGAATCGTACCCAGTGTGATAACTACGCAGGTGCTGATCAGTAATTACAGGGAGCAGGGGATCGCCGTCCGGGTAAGCGCCATCCGCACACAGTGCAGTATCCTCTGCAATCAGATCATTAAAGAAAATTATCTCAATGACTCCAGCTCCGAATCCATTAACAGCAAGCTGGAGTTATTGTCTAATAATTACGGCGGAAGGATCCTGATCGTAGACAGGGATTTCAAGATCGTAAAGGACACCTATTATGTAGACGAGGGGAAAACGCTGATCTCCTCCAAGATCATCCGCTGTTTTAAGAACGGTGAAGCAACAGATTATCAGAGAAAAGGTCAGGTGCTGGAGCTGGCGGTTCCTGTAAAAAGCGCGGATGTCCCCCAGATACAGGGCGCGATGCTGGTGACGCTTTCGCTCAGCGAAGTGTCCGCCACGATGTCGGAGCTGGAGCAGAGAGGCGTGCTTATCCTCAGCATTATCGTGGTGCTTTCGATCTTTCTCGCTTATATTCTCTCCACCGTACTTGTCAAGCCTCTTGCAAGGGTAACGAAATCCATAGAAGATCTTACGGACGGCTACCAGAATGATGAGATTTCTGTTCCGGACTATACAGAGACAGCGCTGATCACAGACGCCTTCAATAAGATGCTGGCAAGAATGAAGACTCTGGACGAGTCAAGATCGGAGTTTGTATCCAATGTGTCCCATGAACTGAAAACGCCTATGACCTCCATGAAGGTACTGGCGGATTCTCTGGTAGGACAGACAGGCGTACCGGAAGAACTGTACCAGGAATTTATGCGGGATATTACCGCGGAGATCGACCGGGAGAACAGGATCATTACAGATCTTCTTACCCTGGTAAAAATGGACAGAAAAACGGCAGATCTGAAAATCCAGCATATGGATATCAATCAGCTTCTTGAGGATATCCTGAAACGGCTCAGACCTATTGCGGACAAGAGAAATATCGATCTGATCCTTGACAGTTTTCGTCCTGTGGAGGCGGATGTAGACGAGATCAAGTTTACTTCAGCCATCAGCAATCTGGTGGAAAACGGCATCAAATACAATGTAGACGACGGATGGGTAAGAGTCTCGCTGGATGCGGATCATAAGTATTTTTATGTGACAGTGGCGGATTCCGGCATGGGAATTCCGGAGGACTCTCTGGACAGGATCTTTGAGAGATTTTACCGGGTGGATAAATCCCATTCCAGAGAAATCGGCGGAACAGGCCTTGGTCTTGCCATTACCAGAAGTACCGTGGCAATGCACCATGGAGTGATCAAAGTATTCAGCAGGGAGGGCGAGGGAACTACGTTTTCTGTTCGCATTCCTTTGTCATATATTCCGTAGGAGGTGCCGGATGAAGAAAGGTTTATGGATGCTTCTTCTGGCGGCTTTCACCTGCGTTTTTCTGGCAGGATGCAGCATTGAGGAGCGGGAAGAGCCCCAGGCGGAGCAGGAGAGTTATAATTTTTATTATCTGAATACAGGGGAAACATCCCTGAAAAAAGAGATTTATGAGCCTCAGGAAGAGACGACGGATTTTATGATGAAGGATCTGATGCAGCGCCTGAGCAGCAAAGAGGCGCCGGAGGACGGCATAGCCCTTCTTCCGGAAGCGGTTTCCGTAAATTCCTATGATCTGCAGGAAAAGCGGCTCATCGTGGATTTTAACGGAGGCTATCTGGAAATGAGCCGCGCAAGAGAGGTTCTGACAAGAGCGGGAATTGTAAAGATGTTTCTGCAGATACCGGACATTGAGACAGTCCGTTTCACCGTGGAAGGGCAGGAGCTTACCGATTCCCGGAATCAGGCGGTAGGAGATATGACGGCGGATACCTTTGTAGAATTCTCCGGAAAAGATAACGACGCCTACCGTTATGATACGTTTACTCTTTATTTTACAGATGAAAGCGGCAAAAAGCTGGTGCCGGAGGAACGGACAGTTTACTATCGGAGGACCACCCCGAAGGAAATGGTTGTTCTGGCGCAGCTTGCAAAAGGACCTTCCGAGGAGGGCCATTACCGGACGATTTCGGGAAATTCCCTTCCGATCAGCGCGATCACAGCGGACAGGATCTGTTATATCAATA
>DWVA01000301.1 GCA_019120475.1 Candidatus Blautia intestinipullorum
TTTTATGTGAATCTGGATTCCTCAGAAGGCCTGATGCTGGGCCAGCATGTTTATATTGAGCCGGATGAAGGACAGGAAGATCAGAAAGAAGGCCTGTGGCTCAGCGAGTATTACATTGTGGACGCTGACACCAACAGTCCCTATGTATGGGCGGCTGATGAGAATGGAAAACTGGAAAAGCGGAGCGTGATCCTGGGGCAGTATGATGAAAATCTGGGAGAATATGAGATCGCCGATGGTCTGAAGAAGAGTGACCGCATTGCTTACCCGTCGGAGACCCTGACAGAGGGAATGACTGTCACTGCAAACAGCGCCGCCCAGAATGAAGGCGTAGACATGATGCCTGCGGAAGACGGGGCGGTTTCCGATGACATGATGCTGTCAGGAGACGACGGCATGACAGATGAGGACATAATGCTGGATGACGAGGGAATGCCGGAAGACGGAATGATTATTGACGACACCGGGTCCGGTGACGAAATAATCACAGAGGACGGCTTTTCAGAAGATATATCTGCGGACGAGGGCTTCATAGATGACGGAAGCTCTGGTGACGCTTCGGCCGCAGATGACAGCGGAATGGATGAGTCCGCGGCGTTTGACGATTCAGAGATGTCGGACGGCGCGATCCTGGACGATGAGCTGGTACCGCTGGAATAAGATACGGAGGCTTGTGATGATTCTTGAGTTAAAGGGAATATATAAGGAATATCAGCAGGGAAAAATGACAGTGCCTGTATTAAAGGATGTGAATTTTTCAATGGAAGAGGGCGAGTATGTGGCTATCATGGGCCCGTCCGGCTCAGGAAAAACAACGCTGATGAATATTATCGGATGCCTGGATCAGGCTACAGAAGGCAGCTTTATTTTGGACGGGCAGGATATCCGTTCCTGTTCGGAAAATACAATGTCGGACATCCGTCTGAATAAAATCGGTTTTGTCTTTCAGAGTTTCCACCTGCTTCCCAGACAGACAGCCCTGGCAAATGTTGAAATGCCTCTCAATTACGCGAAAGTTCCCAGAAAAGAGAGAAAAGAGAGGGCTTTGAAGGCTCTGGGCAGAGTGGGACTGTCTGACAGAGTGGATTTCCGGCCGAACCAGCTCTCGGGAGGCCAGATGCAGAGAGTGGCCATCGCAAGAGCCATTGTAAATAATCCGAAGCTTCTGCTGGCGGACGAACCTACCGGAGCGCTGGACAGCAGATCAGGAGCGCAGGTCATGGAGCTTTTCCAAAAACTGAACGATGAAGGAGTTACCGTTCTGATGATCACCCATGATCCGGAAATCGCAGCGCACGCCAAAAGGGTGGTCCTGATCCGTGACGGCGTGCTGACGGAAAAAGGAGTGAACCCATGAGTACAGTAAAAAAAATAGTCATTGGCGTTTTTGCAGTAATCCTTGTTTTTGGCGCTGTGGCCGGCGGAGCGGTATATTTTAAAAAATCCCGCCAGGAAACGGTGCCGGTGGTCCAGGTAGAAAGCATAGCGTCCGATTATTATACAGACGATACTATGCTGGAAGGAAATATCGTTACCAATGTGACACAGAATGTCAATGTAGATAAGGATATGATCATTCAGCAGGTCTATGTAAACGAAGGAGATTCCGTCAGCAAGGGTGACAAGCTGATTTCCTTTGACATGACACTGGTACAGATGGAACTGAATATCGCCCGTCTGAAAAAACAGCAGCAGGAACAGGATCTGGAAAAGGCTGTCAACCGTCTGACAAGTTTAAAAAACGGAGGGCCTATTGAGGAGGAAACAGACGACGCAGTTCTGGATACTTATTCAGATACCCTGGATACCGGAGACGATACAATGGACGATGATCTGGGGGACGATGAGCTTGCCTCTGCGGATACGACGGTGAGAGGCAGCTATCTGGCGGCAGTAATGCGCCCGGTCCTGGCGGCAGCGGAGATATTCGGAGACGGAACAGGAGAGCTTTCTTCTTCCGGCGCCGAACCGGAAGCATCTGCTGCGGAAAGTCCGGCTCCGGCAGCAGGAGACGGACAGGAGACGGTTAACAGCCAGAATGAACCGGAGGCAGGAGAAGACCAGGTGACGGCCGGCGGACAGGACGATACGTTTACGGATCAGGAAATGCCCCCAAATGTTCAGGAGCCATCGGAAAATCCGGGAGATGACAGCGGCGTCATTGTGGATTTCGGCTCAGGGGAATCCGGAACGGCTGCAGAGACGCCTGCGCCTTCGGTACAGCCGGAGCCTACTCCTTCCGGCGAAGATTCGGGCCAGGATATCACAGGAGATATTGTAGACGGCGTGGAGATCATTGATACAGAGCCGTCGGAGACAACAGGCGATTTTATGGATGGAGAGCCAGTATTTTATCAGAAGCTGGACGCGGACACAGAACCTTTTACGGGAACAGGAACAGAAGAAGATCCCTTTGTATTTCTATGCAGCTCGGCAAAAGGAAAGGTTGTGGCAACAGGAGCTTTTCTGAATAAAATGGCCGGTTTTCTGGAGGACGGGACAAAAGAATTCGGTGTGAACGGTTACTGGTACCAGCTTGAATTTCATCAGGACGATACCATTACGGATTTTGAAAACAGAAAAGAATCCTGTACGGGCTATTACCTGATAGACGGCAGCCTTCTTGAAAATATGGTCAACGAATTCGCGGAAGTGGAATTTACTCTTGCCGAAGCTTCACAGTATGAAGATGAATATGACTATGACGAAGGCGGAGATTACGGACAGGGAATGGACGGAGATGATGCCGGGTCTCTTACAAGAGACGAGGCGATCAAACAGCAGGAAACCAGGATTGAAAGCCTGAAGCTGGATATAAGGGAAAGCGAACTGAATATCGGAAAGCTTGAAAAAAAAGTGCAGAACGAGGTGATCTACAGCAAGTTGGACGGTGTTGTGGACAATGTAGGCGACCCGCTCACCGGCACTTCCGACGAAAGTTCCTTTATGAGTGTAAAGAGCAAGGACGGCTACTATGTAAGCGGAACCGTCAGCGAACTGATGCTGGATCAGGTAAAAGAAGGCACGAAGCTGACCTGCAGCGGACAGAACGGCAGTTTTGAGGCAGAGGTAATAGAAGTGTCCGATTATCCGGTATCCTCGGACAGCTATATGGGAAGCGGAAATCCCAATGTTTCCTATTATACATACAGCGCCTCTATTTTAGATCAGTCGGCTGCTGTTTCGGAGGATGACTGGCTGACCATCACTTTGCAGAACAGCCAGGACAATTCTAATTCGCTTGTGCTGGACAGAGCTTTTGTGCGGACTGAAAACGGAGTAAATTATGTATATAAGGATGTTGATGGGGTACTGAAAAAGCAGGTTCTGACAGTAGGAGGAAATGTAAACGGCGGATACAGCGTCCTGATAACCGGAGGTCTTACCAGAGAGGACAAGATCGCCTTTCCCTATGGCGACTCCGCAAAAGAAGGGGCGAAAACAAAAGACAGTACTCTGGAAGAATTATATGGATACTAGAAAGGTGGGAATTTTATGCTTGAAAATCTGAGGATATCCATACAGGGGATCTGGTCGCATAAAATGCGTTCCTTTCTGACCATGTTGGGAATTATTATCGGAATCGCTTCCATTATCGCGATTGTGTCGACGATCAAAGGGACAAGCGAACAGATCAAAGAAGATCTTATCGGCGCGGGAAATAATACCGTAACCATCAGTCTCTATGACGGAGACAGCACCTACGACGCGGAATATGGAATGAGCAGCAGCGGGGCGCCGCCTCTTCTTACTGCGGAGCAGAAAGAAGACGTTATGGATATGGAACATATAGAAAACGCTACATTTTTTTATACAAGAACTTATTCCAGCAGCGTTTATTATCAGAACACGGCTTTTCAGGGAGGAACGATCTACGGGATCGATGAGAACTATCTGGATACCTGCGGATATATGATCCAGTCCGGGCGGGGCTTTATACAGAAAGATTATGACGAACTCAGAAAAGTAGCCCTTGTGGACAGCAATGCGGCGGAAAACCTGTTTTCAGGGGAAGATCCTCTGGGGAAGACCATTGAGATCGGAGACGATCCCTTTACTGTCGTGGGAGTCGTCCAGCAAAGCGACAGCTACCAGCCGAATATCAGCGATATCAATGAGTTTTACGAGTATTACCAGTCGGTGATCGGAACAGTGATGATCCCGGATACATGCTGGCCCATTGCCTTCCAGTTTGACGAGCCGGAAAATGTGATCATCAAAGCCGACTCTACAGACAACATGAGCAAGGCAGGAAACGATGCGGCAAATATCCTGAATCAGGGGATCAGTGAAAACTCCAATTTCAAATATAAAGCAGACGATGTGATGGAACGTGTAAGAAGTCTCCAGAAGCTCAGCGAAAGCACAAACCAGCAGCTTATCTGGATCGCCAGCATTTCTCTTCTTGTAGGAGGAATCGGCGTTATGAATATCATGCTGGTTTCCGTAACGGAGCGTACCAGTGAGATCGGACTGAAAAAGGCTATCGGGGCAAGGAAAAAGGTGATCCTGTTCCAGTTTCTTACAGAGGCGTCGATGCTTACCAGTATAGGAGGGATCATTGGCGTCATTTCCGGGATCGCGCTTTCCAGGATGGTGGCAAAAGTGTCCGGCGCGCCTACGGCGATCAGCATTCCGGCTATTATCGGATCCGTGCTGTTTTCTATGCTGATCGGAGTGATCTTTGGTCTGCTGCCTTCGGTAAAAGCGGCGAACCTGAACCCGATCGACGCGCTGAGGAGCGAGTGATAAAAAAGCCTTTTATGTGTATGGAAGATACAGCGAAAAAACAGCGCCGCCTTCCGGAGCGTCAGAAACAGTAAGAGTGCCTTTGTGGAGAACAGCGATCTCCCGGGCAATGCAAAGGCCGAGGCCAAAATGCTGTTTATCGTTCCGGGAAGTATCAGAGCGGTAAAATCTCTGAAATATAGATTCTTTCTCAGAATCCGGAATACCGGGACCGTTGTCGGCTACAGAGACGACAGCGGCGCCCGGTTCTTTTTTTAAAGAAAGACAGATCCTGCCGCCCTCAGGCACATAGCTTATGGCGTTGTCCAGGAGAACTGCAAGGACCTGGGAAATCTTTCCTGTATCCAGGGAGAGGGGATCAAGAGGCGCGTCCGGAAGAGAAACAGTAAGACGCAGCCCTTTTTCCTTTGTCAGCGGCTCATATTTTTCGTAAGTTTCCAAAAGAAGAGTATCAAGCTCGCAGGGAGCCGCCTCCAGCCTCCATGTGTGATTATCTGCGTTGGACAGGGAAAGCATATCCTGTATCAGGCGGGCCATGCGGTCGCATTCTTTCAGGCTCATGTCTACAAAAACGCCGGCTCTTTCCGGGGTAGCCCTGGGAATGGCGGAAAGTCCGGAACGGATCACTGCAAGAGGAGAACGAAGTTCATGGGAAGCCGCCGCAATAAAAGCGGTCTGTTCTTTTCTGCTTTTTTCCAGCGGACGGATCATTTTTTTTGTAAAAAACCAGGAAAAAACGCTGACGGCAGCTATGGCGGCCAGGACGGCTCCTCCAAAAGCCAGCCTCTGCGTATTTAACTGAAGATGAAGGTCTGAGAGCGGGTACAGAATAATGATACTCAGTACGCCGTCCGTATGAGGAACCAGAGCTGTGCAGGCATAGTAGCCGGGAAACTGAAAATCCGCGCTTTTTGTCAGCTTCTGGTTCCGGCTGTAGCTTTCCAGATTCAGACCGTAGGAATCTCTGGAAAGGTCCAGAGCCCGGGAAAAAGCAGAGGAATCCTGCCCGAAATCTGCAAGCTTATAGAAATAAAGAGGATTTCCGTTGTCCCGGATCAGGATCCGGACATGATAATTGTTCATCATGGTCTTCAGCCACCGGTGAGAGATAGCAGGCTGTTCTTCCATCTGAGTGATGCAGGCTCCCGCGTTGTTTACAAACGTGGCGTAGCTGTTTTCTTTTGCGGAGGATTCTGCGATCAGGAGACAGACAAGAGCCATGACGATAAGGATCGTACTTGTGATTGCGGCGGAAAAGACCGTCATCTGTATGTGAAGTTTTCGAAACATAAAAATGCCCTCCCGGTAAACTGAAATATAATCGCGTCACTATATGAACGATGCACATATTATAGCACAGGATCCTCTACAAAATCTCTAAAGATAAATAAGGAAACAGCTCCCTTAGAGGAAGTTTAAAGATTTGGCTGATATGATGGGAGAAAATAAAACAACAGGGAGGATATGCAATGTTAAAATATCATACTTGGAAACGGACATCAGCGGCAGCAGTCGCCGCGGCGCTTGTTCTGACCGGTATACTGGGAGCATCCGGCTGCGGTAGGACCGGCGCGGGAACAGAAGATGCCTCTTCCGGGATCGGTACAGAAAATAAAGAAGAAACAGCTATGGGACGTTATCTGGAAGAGGATGTGAACCTGCCGGAAAACTGCCAGCAGATATGTACAATGAGATTTCTGGAGGACGGTACTCTCCGGATCTGCTACAATGACGAAAATTTTGAATTCTTTTATGCGGATTCAAAAGATCAGGGAAATACATGGAGTGAAGGAACCGATTTTCTGACGCTTCTCGGCCTGGATAAGAACGGTTACAGCATCTCTTATCCCCAGATTGCAAAGGACGGGGGAATCTTTCTTAATGTGACAAACGAGGAAGAAGCGGATCCGGATCAGGGAAAATACGGCGTTCATTTTTATTATGTCGATCCGGAGGGAAATTTCAGAGAACTGACGGGAGCGTCCGCACTGGCGGGATATATAACAGAGGCAAAATTTACCGACAACGGAACCATTATCCTAAATCTTTTAAGCGACGGGCTTGCGGAATTAAGCCTGACAGACGGAACTGTGAAAAACGAATATGAAAAAGGGAATTTTGTAAATTATTTCTGCGTAGACAAAAAACGTCTTATCACAGTGACGGACACACTGCATTACTATGATCTGGAAACGGGAGAGCCTATGGAAGACGCCACGGCGCTTACTGAGCAGATCACTTCTGACGATAAGAATCTGCAGCTTACCAGCACTAGCTCCTGGCCTGTAGTGTTTGCGGAGGGAGACGAGGACGACAGTCTGTTTTTTGCAGACAGCAGCGGACTTTACCGTTACTCCTTTAAGGGAAGCGTAGTAGAGCAGGTGATCGACGGAAGCCTTAACAGCATCGGATCCCCGGATACTTATCTGGTAAGTATGGAGAGCGATAAAGACGGAAACTTCTATCTTGCCGTTACAGACGGCGTATCAGGGGAAGGAAAGCTTCTGAAGTATGTGTATTCCGCAGATACTCCCGCAACGCCGGATACGGAGCTGACCGTTTACTCTCTCAGGGACAATTCCTATATGCGCCAGATTGCAGCTCTCTTCCAGAAAAAGTACCCGGATATTTATCTGAATTATGAGACGGGCATGAGTGAGGAAGACGCGGTGACAAGCACAGACGCCCTGAAGAATCTGAATACAGAGATCATGGCGGGAAACGGACCGGATGTGCTGATCATGGACGGAATACCGGAGGAGACGTATATTGAAAAGGGAATGCTGGCAGATCTCAGTGATATTCTGGATGAAACTGATAAGGAGGACGGCCTTCTGGACAATATCCGGAGCGCCTATCAGAAGGAAGACGGAAGCCAGTATGTTATGCCGGTGCGTTTTGCCATTCCCATGATCCAGGGGAACGCAGAAGATGTGGCGGCGATCAAAGATCTGAAGACAATGGCGGATATTGTGGAAAAGCACCAGTCAGAATACAGTGAATCCTGTATTCCTATGACGCTGATGTTTTACGGTACAGAAGCGTTCCTGAAAAGCCTTGCGGATGTAAACGCCCCTGCCTGGATCAAAGAGGACGGAACTTTGGATGAAAAGGCGGTGACGGAATATCTGAAAGAAGCCGGAAGAATGTACCAGGCAGGAAAAGACAGTATGGAAGCCCTCAAGAAACAGTATGAGAATATGGGAGTGGACGTCGCTTATCTGGGCGAAGGAGATCTGGCAACCTTAAAAGACATCAGCGGAGGCGGATTTGAGATGCTCAGCGGAGCGGCCAAGCTTTCCGCAGGAGGCCTGAAATCCCCCAGCGGGCTTGCTTTTATGTACAGTGTGGAGCAGAAAAATACAGATCTGAATGACGCTCTCTGGAACGGACAGGCGGAAAACTGCTTTATTCCTGTACAGACCGTAGGGATCAGCGCAAAGGCTTCCCAGCCGGAGGCGGCGGAAAAGCTGATCAGTTTCATGCTGAGCCAGGAAGGGCAGCAGATAGGAAATGATTCCGGATTCCCGGTAAACGAGACGGTTTATGACAGTGAGGAATACTGGGCGGTAGGAGATTCCGACGGCAGCCTGGGAACAATGGGAGGAGGAACTGCAGGAAGCGACGATTATATTGAACTGGATATTAAAAGGGCAGACGAGGCAAAGACAGAGGAGATCCGTCAGCTTGGAAAAACACTGACAACTCCTTCAGATACAAATGAGATCATCCTGAACGCTGTGGCAGATGCGGGAAGCCGTTATCTGGACGGCGAGATCAGTCTGGAGGAGGCTGCAAAAGCAGCGATACAGCAGGTAAATCTTTATTTGTCGGAGTAAGAGATGTCGGGGCAGGAAGAGAAAGAAACTCTTCCTGCAAAAGATAAGGCAGAGCGGATCAATGCTCTGCCTTATCTTTTGCGGAAAAACTCCTGTGCTGCGGAAGCCTTACTGCAGTACTTCAAGCTGATAGCCCACTCCTCTGACTGTTTTCAGAACAAGAGTGCTGTCTACTGTTTTCAGACGGCGGCGGAGAAAATGAACGTAGTTGTCCAGGTTGCCTTCCTCCACGTCGCTGTCCAGTCCCCATACGCGGGTGAGAAGAAGAGAACGGGGAAGGGTCTGGCCGGGATTGCGCAGGAATACTTCCAAAAGGGTCCCTTCTCTGTTGGAAAGGGTACATTCTTTCTGGCGGCCGCACAGC
>DWVA01000302.1 GCA_019120475.1 Candidatus Blautia intestinipullorum
GAAAAAATGGGATTATCCGTCTGATCTGACGGCAGGAATACCAGAAGATCTCTGGTGAGTTTTATTATAGAAGACCTGTGGAAGAATGTCCAGAAAATTCGTTCGTCAAATCCTGACAGCAGGATCTGACATTCCCGGACAGCCAGTATTTTATTGCATCCCGCTCTGTTTTTCTGTATAATACTGAAAGATAAAAAGTCTTTCTGCTCCGCCCCGGCAGAGCAGTGCATTTCACATACAGAGGAGAGGACAGCATGGAAACAAATATCAAGAAGATCGAAGACATGTCGCTAAACGCATGGCCGTCTCATAAAATGGAACTATATGACGGCTGGATCCTGCGTTTCTCCTATTTTTACACGCACAGAACCAACAGCGTAGAGCAGTTCGGCGTCTCCTCCCTTCCCTGGAGAGAAAAAATCCCCTACTGTGAGAAGGAATACAGGCGGCTTGGAACTCCGGCGATCTTCAAGATCAGCCCCCTGGTATCTCCGGACTTTGATTATACTCTGGAAAACCGCGGATATGAGATCCAGCATACCACAGATGTTATGACTGTCTGTCTTGCCGACGCCCGGCTTGACGCCCCCTGTCCGGACGTGGTTTTCTCTTCTTCCATACCCGACCTGTGGATCTACAGTCTTTTTGACCTGAAGGGAACCACCAGCATCATTCACCGCACCGTGGTTCCGTCTATGTACCGGGCCATTCCCAAGGAAACGATCTGCGCCTTCATCCAGAAGGAGGGAAAGATCATCGCCACAGGACTTGGTATTCTGGACCGCGATTACATCGGAATTTATGCAATCCATGTAAAAGAACAGTACCGCCGTCAGGGGCTTGCCCGGCAGATCTGCACCGGACTTCTGGCGGAAGGCAGGAAGCACGGGGCGGAAAACGCCTATCTCCAGGTAGTCGAGGGCAACGCTTCCGCCCAGAAGCTTTACTCCTCCCTTGGTTTCCGTCATTTTTATACTTACTGGTTTCGTGTGCAGCCTTCTGAACGCAGATAAAGCCGGCTGACATACAACCCGGACAATTCTTCCCCAAATTACCGCAGGGCGCAGCAGTATGCCGCGCCCTGTTTCGGGGAATCGTATTTATTTCTTATTCTTACTTCTGTAAATTTTATGTACCGGAACTTCCTGTCTTTTGGATCACACTGCTTTTTTCTTCAGAACCGCCGGCGTAACCGTACCGACAACCAGAGAAGTCAGGGGGCTGAAATACAGAAGGCAGGTCAGCACGCTGTAAATGGGGATCAGAACTACGAACTGAACCAGTCTTCCCGGAATGATCGTATAGAAGTTATATCCCTCAAAAAGCACCAGTCCCATCGTAGTCAGCACAAGAGAGCTCAAAACAGCCGTTCCGAGAACAGAAAGTACGATCCCTGCTGTTTTGCCTTTCTTTGTCCTGTTCGCGTACAGAGGCTTTAACAGTGCCGGGATCAGGCCCCAGCAGATCGCCGCTGTTGTGATAAACGGGTCGATAGGATATCCTTTCATAAAGCATCCGAGGATATCGGCGGTCAGTCCGCAGACAGCTCCCGCTGCCGGACCCATCCACAGTCCTGCCAGTATGGTGCATACGCTTCCTACAGAAATACGGTATGCGCCCAGCTCCACCACAAACACTCTGGTAAGCACCAGATGCATGGCTACCAGAAGGGCCATAAAGACCAGGGTTTTTACGTTCCAATAAGTTTTGTAATTGTTTTTCTGCATAATAAAAACACCTCCATAATGTTTTCACAGAGTTAGAGTAGTTACCATAAATAATAATCCCTCCACATTATGAGATGTTCTCATATGTAGCAACGGGTGCGGAAAATATATCGTAAGCCTTCTCCATCCTGCAGCTTTTCGTTTCACGGCGACTCCCCAGCCAATGAACACTTAACGCATAAATTCCTACTTCGCTATTATTTACTTGCCCCTAAGTATAGCACACTTTATGGATATTTCAATATGTTTTGTTAAAGAAATCACAGAATTTTTTCTATAGAAGTTTATTTTTGTTTCTGCTATAATGAAAACGCTTAGCAGATCGAAAGTTTTTCTTCTTTTGTATTGTTTTGAATTTTTTTCATATACTATTTTAAGTGCAGTCTACAGATCATTCTTATGGAGGATGTATGATGAATAAAAATTCAGACAAACAACGAGAAAATCCTTATAATATCTCATATGAAAATTACCTGGATACCAACGCCTGTACAGAATGTACCGGTCTTATGCAGAACGCCGCCCAAAACAGGGAAGAGTGGGAAGCATACCGCGAGATTTTTGATTTTTCAGCACGCCCGGCAGAATCAGAGAAGCCCCGGGACTGAATGCAGAGCCTGACATTCCGGTAATTTTATTCTGCCGGAGGAATCAAATGAAAAAACTACGCATCGTATGCACCTTCCTTTCCTGCGCCGTACTTCTCACCGGCTGCAGCCCCGGAGCTGTTCTGGAACGGTTCACATCCGCCGGGGATCCCGCTGTACAGGAGCCTGTTCCCGACAGCACCCGCGTCTATATGGATGAAATCCACGGGACGCTGGAGGATTTTGACGGAAACCGCATCACCCTTCTGAACGACCAGAGCACCTATGTTTTTGACGTTTCCAACGCCACTCTGGAATGCGAGGGCGGCATGATCACCGGAGACGAGATCAGCGTCATCTACCAGGGACAGCTTAACAGCACAGATACAAGTACTGTCCAGGCGCTGAAGGTCGTGGACGAATATCATAAAAAAATACAGCTTGAGGAAAAGACCACCTACGGGCAGGTACAGAATCTCACTGCCAATTCCATTACCCTGAAGTCCCGTACCGGACGGGTGGCCGCCTACCCGATCACCGGAACAGAACAGTATTACCAAAACGGAATCCGTTCCGGCTCCTGGGTCTATCTCCATTATAAAGGCAGCTTCGGCCAGTCGGAATCAGATGATCCCATGGTACTTAACGCGTCTCATCTGAAGGTGCTAAGCGTATCGGACATAGATCCTCTTGCTGTTCCTTCCCCGACGCCTACTCCTGCTCCCAAAGAGGGAGAAAATACCGTACAGGAGAAAAAGTTCCAGGCAGTCATTCAGAATATCCGGCTGAATACTCTGCAGGTAACTGTAGAGAATTCCAATACCGTTTTGAATCTGAATCTTTCCGGGATTCCATGTTATTTCAGCGGCGGAGCCGCTCCCGGTTCCGGCGTGACCGTCACCTATACCGGAGATTTTAACGGGCAAAACCTTGAGGGAATCACTCTTTTAGGCGTCACCGGAGAAATTCCCGAAAATATGAATGAGCGTGAGATCGGCTTTTCTGTTACAGGAGAAATCACCGCCTCCACGGCCAATACCATTACTCTACTGACCACCGACGGCATAAGCGTCACCTGCCGTACAGACGGAGCCGACAACACTTCCACCGGCGGACTGCTGACCGGAAGCTCTGTCAAGGTTACTTTCAATCCGGCGGATTCCAGAGAATCCAACATATATACCTGTCTGAAAATTGAGGACGCCTGAAATTTTCTATTTTTTAAGGAGGCAGACAAAAAGAGCGGAATCCGCCCCTTTGTCT
>DWVA01000303.1 GCA_019120475.1 Candidatus Blautia intestinipullorum
TGATTTGGATAATGCCAACGTAGGAAGAAAGACGAGATTTCAGGAGATGGCAGTGTCCGTCTCCTTTTCTTTTTTGTGCGATACCCCAGAGGATAGACCTCTGAGAGATGTCCTGCTCTATGGTTCCATATAAAAACAGAATACAGATCACAGTTGAGAGTGAGCGAACGGGTTCATGAAGGGGTACACCACCACGGGTGTATTACTTTATGTACCCTTTTTTATTCTCTGGGTGACAACGATTCCGGAAAGGAGAGAAAGATGATCGTAAATGGAGAAAAGACGGTCTGGAAGGCCGGCCTGACGGTAGAGGGGCTGCTGAAAGCAGGAAATTACCGGACAGACCGGGTTGCCGTGGAAAAAAACGGAAAGATTGTTCCGAAGAAAAATTATGCCACAGAAGAGATCATGGAAGAGGATAGGATCGAGATCGTCAGTTTTGTGGGGGGAGGCTGATTTTATGGAGAAAAGGATCCCTTGCAGAGAAGATCTGCAAAATGCCCTTCTTGCCCGGTGTACAGGGGAAGAGGTGGAAAAACTGAGAAATGCAGAGGTGGCGGTGGCCGGTCTTGGAGGACTGGGGTCCCATGTGTCAGTGTTTCTGGTCAGAGCAGGAGTGGGACATCTTCACCTTATTGACTTCGATAAGGTGGATCTGACCAATCTGAACCGGCAGCATTATTTTATTTCCCATCTGGGTATGGATAAGACAGAAGCCTTGAAAGAACAGCTTCTTCAGATCAATCCATGGCTGGATATAAGGACCAGCTGTGAAAGGGTCACGGAAGAGAATATTCCCCGGCTTTTTCAGAGTGCAGATATTATCTGCGAAGCTTTTGACAGGCCGGAAAATAAGGCTATGCTTGTTAACGGCTGTCTGGAGCTTTTTCCTGAAAAACCTCTGATATGCGCCAGTGGCATGGGCGGCTTTGGAAGGAGCAATACGATCATCACCAGACAGGTGGGAAGAAATTTCTATCTCTGCGGAGACGGGACTTCCGGGATCGAAGAAGGGCAGGGGTTGGCAGCGCCCAGGGTAGCTCTATGCGCCTCCCATGAGGCAAACCAGATCCTGGAACTGATACTGAATGATACGAAAAAGAAATGAGGGAAGAAAAATGAACGATACAAAAGACACTTGGAAGATTGGAAACCATGAATTTACCTCCAGGTTTATCCTGGGATCCGGAAAATATTCTCTGGATCTGATAAAGGCGGCAGTAGAGCAGGCCGGGGCCCAGATCATTACGCTGGCTCTTCGTCGGGTAAACGAAGGAGGCGCCGCCAATATTCTGGATTATATCCCCCGGGGAGTCAGCCTCCTGCCGAATACTTCCGGAGCCAGAGACGCCCGGGAAGCCGTACGGATCGCCAGGCTTTCCAGAGAAGTCTGCGGCAGCGACCTGGTAAAAATTGAGATCATGCGGGATACCAGATATCTTCTTCCGGACAACCAGGAAACGATAAAAGCTACAGAGATCCTGGCAAAAGAAGGCTTTACTGTTATGCCCTATATGTATCCGGATCTGAATGTGGCCAGAGATCTGGTACAGGCAGGCGCCGCCTGCATCATGCCTCTGGGGGCGCCCATCGGTTCAAATAAAGGTCTGTGTACCAGAGAATTTATCCAGATCCTCATTGACGAGATCGATCTGCCGATTATCGTAGATGCCGGTATCGGAAGGCCTTCCCAGGCCTGCGAGGCTATGGAAATGGGGGCGGCAGCAGTGATGGCCAATACCGCCATTGCAACGGCAGGAGACGTGCCTCTTATGGCAGACGCCTTCCGCAAGGCTATAGAAGCAGGAAGAGAAGCTTATCTTTCCGGATTGGGAAGAATTATGGAAAAAGGAGCCAGCCCTTCCTCACCTCTTACAGGATATCTTCAGGACTAGGAGGCAGAGATTATGAGTCAGGAAAATCACGTAAACGAAAGTATCATTAATGAAGAAGTAAAAGAATTTTTGGAAAAAGGAAAGCGGTCGGATCCTATGAAATATCTGCCGGATATGGAGATAATCCAAAGCGATGTAATGGATAAAGTCCGGGAGGCTGCAAAAAATTATGATTACGGTCTGTATACCGAGGTGGACGTAAAAAGAGCCCTTGCTCATGATTACAAGACCCCGGAAGATTTTAAGGCCCTCCTTTCTCCTGCGGCCCTGCCTCTGCTGGAGGAGATCGCCCAGTGCGCCCAGAAGGAGACCAGAAAACACTTTGGCAATTCCGTTTATATGTTCACCCCTATCTACATAGCAAATTACTGTGAAAATTACTGTATCTACTGCGGTTTTAACTGCCATAACAGGATCAAAAGAGCCCAGCTTACCTATGAAGAGATCGACAAGGAAATGGCGGCTATCGCCCAGTCCGGCCTTCAGGAGATCCTGATCCTTACAGGAGAGAGCAGGAAAAAATCTACGGTGGAATATATCGGAGAGGCCTGTAAGATCGCCAGAAAATATTTCCGGGTCATCGGTCTGGAGGTTTATCCTATGAATTCTGATGAGTATGCTTATCTCCATAAATGCGGAGCAGACTATGTGACTGTTTTCCAGGAGACCTATCATGCAGACAAGTATGAGACTCTTCATTTGGCAGGCCATAAGAGGATCTACCCCTATCGTGTCAACGCCCAGGAAAGAGCTCTTATGGGCGGTATGCGGGGTGTGGCTTTCGGCGCCCTTCTGGGACTGGACGATTTTCGGAAAGACGCCTTTGCCACAGGTATGCACGCCTGGTATTTACAGAAAAAATATCCCCAGGCAGAGATTTCTTTCTCCTGTCCCCGGCTCCGTCCTATTATTAATAACGATAAGATCAACCCTATGGACGTTCACGAGGCCCAGCTTCTTCAGGTAGTCTGCGCTTACCGTCTGTTTATGCCTTTTGCAGGGATCACTATTTCTACACGAGAGTGTGCCAGGGTAAGGGATAACCTGGTAAAGATCGCCGCTACCAAGATCTCTGCCGGCGTGAGCACTGGAATCGGAGAGCATGTAGAAGAGCTGGAGGATAAGGGAGACGCTCAGTTTGAGATCTCGGATGAACGGTCCGTCCGGGAGGTCTATGACAGTCTGCTGAAAGAAGATCTTCAGCCGGTGATGGCGGAGTATGTCTATGTGTAAGAAAGAAAGGGGAACAATGGAAAAAGATCTCTGGTCCCGGATTACAGTTGTGACAAACCGGAAATTGTCTGTACGGCCCTTTTTGGAACAGATCGAGATTCTGTGTAAGAAAAGGCCGGAGAGGATCCTGTTAAGAGAAAAAGATCTGGAACAGGAAGCCTATACCCGGCTGGCCGGAAAAGTAAAAGAAATCTGCGATATATATCAGGTACCTTTTTACTGCCATACTTACAGGGAGGCGGCGGTAAAAACAGAGGCCGCCGGCCTGCATCTTTCCCTTCCCGTACTGCGCAGTACAGGAGGAGCAGAGGACTTGGAAAAAACAGCGGTAGGATGCTCGGTACACAGCGTACAGGAGGCTGAAGAAGCAGCGGCTTTAGGGGCGGATTACCTGATCGCCGGTCATATTTACACCACGGAATGCAAGAAAGATCTTCCGCCCAGAGGGGTGAAGTTTTTGAGGGAAGTCTGTCAGGCTGTTTCTCTTCCGGTCTACGCCATCGGCGGGATCCGTCTGGATCAGATACAGATAGAAAAAACCCTGGCCGCCGGGGCTAGGGGAGTATGTATTATGTCAGGGGCTATGACCTGTGAACCCTGAGAGAGAGGAGGAGTTTTCCCGAAAGCGTATTTTCCGGGAAAACTCCTCCTCGTTCCTATCCTATATTATATATGCTGTCAATCAGACACAGTAATTTCAAAAAAATTTTACAAATAATGTTGACAAATGTTTACAACGGTGCTATCTTAACAATGTAAATGTTAGCACTCTTATTTGATGAGTGCTAACAGACAAAAACGGAAAGGAGCTGAGAATGTGGAAGAAGGATTGAGCGACCGCAAGAGAAAGATACTGAAAGCGATCATCAAAACCTATATGGAAACAGGCGAGCCGGTAGGTTCCAGAACAATTTCCAAGTACACAGACCTGAATGTCAGCTCAGCCACCATCCGGAATGAAATGTCAGACCTGACAGACCTTGGCTACATCATACAGCCCCATACGTCGGCAGGAAGGATTCCTTCCGATAAAGGATACCGTCTGTATGTAGATGAGCTGATGCAGGAAAAGGAAGCGGAAATACAGGAAATCCGTAATCTGATGATCGAGAAGACCGACAAGATGGAAAAAGTACTCAAGAAAGTAGCGCGGGTACTTGCCTCGAACACCAATTACGCGGCTATGATCTCCGTGCCCCAGTACAGCGGAAGCCGTCTGAAGTTCATACAGCTTTCCAGAGTCAATGAGCTGCAGCTTGTGGCGGTAGTGGTCTGTGAGGGAAACGTCATCCGTAACCAGATCATAGATCTTGACGAGGAGATGGATGACGAAACGATCCTGAAACTGAATCTTCTGTTGAATACGAATCTGAACGGTCTTCCCATTCAGGACATTAACCTGGGAATGATCGCAAGACTGAAGGAGCAGGCAGGTATCCACAGCGGACTGGTAGCGAGAGTGCTTGACGCAGTGGCCGCGACTATCCAGGTAGACGAGGACGATCTGGAGATTTATACTTCAGGAGCGACAAACTTTTTCAAATATCCTGAGCTTTCCGATAAGACAAAGGCTACGGAGCTGATTTCCGCTTTTGAGGAAAAGCAGCAGCTGGCGGACTTTGTAAAGGAGCGGATGGCGGATACAGACAACACAGGCGTTCAGGTTTATATCGGAGACGAGCTCCCGATCGACACCATGAAGGACTGCAGCGTTGTGACTGCCACCTATGAACTGGGAGAGGGAATGCACGGAACCATCGGTATCGTAGGTCCGAAGCGAATGGATTACGAGAATGTGGTGGATAATCTGAAAACCCTCAAGGATGAGCTGGATCAGGTATTTGGAAGAAAAAAGAAGAAGGAAGACAGCCAATAGGTAGATATAGAAAGGTGGAAGAGAGCACGTGTCAGAAGAAAACAAGAAGACATCTGAAGTGCAGGAGGAAACCGGAAAAGAGGCTCCTGAAAGCGAAGCTGTGAAGGAACCGGCAGAAGGTTCTCCGGAAACAGCGGCAAAAGAGCCGGAACAGAAGGAAGAGGCGGAAAAGCCTCAGAAGAATACTCCTGAGGAAGATGCGAAAACAGAGGGAAAGGGCAAAACCTCTTTCTTTGGAAAAAAGAAAAAAGATAAACTGGAACAGCAGGTGGAAGACCTGACTGACAGACTGAAGCGCAGTATGGCGGAATTCGATAATTACCGCAAGCGAACAGAAAAAGAAAAGTCCAGCATGTACATCATAGGCGCAAGAGAGATCATTGAAAAGATCCTGCCTGTGGTAGACAATTTTGAGCGTGGACTTGCGCAGGCGCCGGAAGGAGACGCTTTCGCAGACGGCATGCAGATGATCTACAAACAGCTGCTCACCACTTTGGAGGGACTGGGAGTTGAAGCGATCGAAGCCGTTGGAAAAGAGTTCAATCCGGATTTCCACAATGCAGTGATGCATGTGGAGGACGAAAACGTCGGTGAGAACATGGTGGTGGAAGAACTCCAGAAGGGCTACACTTATAAAGGCTTTGTAGTTCGCCACAGTATGGTGAAAGTTGCTAACTGATCTGGAGCGCTTGTTGAATTCAAGCCGAAGGCGAAGAATGAATCCAGTGCCAAGATCGTTCGAAGGAATTTAATGAGTCCGACCAGAGGGAAGGACGGATCTAGTGAATCGAACAACATTATAGATAGACAAATAATAGAGGAGGAAAATTATCATGGGAAAAATCATTGGTATTGACTTAGGTACAACAAACAGTTGTGTTGCAGTTATGGAAGGCGGACAGCCAACCGTTATCGCAAATACAGAAGGCGCAAGAACAACACCCTCTGTCGTAGCATTCACAAAGAATGGAGAACGTCTGGTAGGCGAGCCTGCAAAACGTCAGGCTGTCACAAACGCAGAGAGAACAATTTCTTCTATTAAAAGAGAGATGGGAACAGATTACCGTGTAACGATTGACGGCAAGAAATATTCTCCCCAGGAAATTTCCGCAATGATCCTTCAGAAACTGAAAAAAGACGCAGAAGGATATCTGGGAGAAAACGTAACAGAAGCCGTAATCACAGTTCCCGCATACTTTAACGATGCTCAGCGTCAGGCGACCAAGGACGCAGGAAAGATCGCGGGCCTTGATGTAAAACGTATTATCAACGAGCCTACGGCGGCAGCCCTTGCATATGGTCTTGACAACGAGAAAGAACAGAAGATCATGGTATACGACCTTGGCGGCGGTAC
>DWVA01000304.1 GCA_019120475.1 Candidatus Blautia intestinipullorum
TCACCATGGACAACAGCTTTGACGGGCAGGCGCGGCAGGAGGACGGGAAATTTCTCTCCAGCAAGCGTATGGGCGCGCCCGGCGTGGGCCTCAGCTCCATCCGGGCCGTGGCAAAGGCCCACCAGGGGGACGCCCGGTTCGAGGCGAAAGGAACCACTTTTTTATCTTCGGTATATTGCAGATTGTAGACGGAACATTCGTGTTACTCGCCTCGTTGTCTCACACGTGGTTTTGGTAAAAAACACCCTTGACAAATTGCTTTCCATATGCAATTTCTCTATGATCGTGCCTCCGATCACTGCGATAACAAGACCGAGCACAACATAAATAATTGCTACCTTTGCGCCGAAAATGCTAACGAGTAATACAAGACTTCCCAAATCCACCATGGGCGATGAGATCAAAAATGAAAACGTTGCGCCAAGCGGAAGCCCTGCACTTGTAAATCCAATGAACAGCGGGATAGACGAGCAGGAGCAGAATGGTGTTACTGTTCCCAACAGAGCAGAAATGATATTCGTCCAGATTCCGCGAAAGCGGCCTAAAATACGTTTGCTTCGTTCTGGCGGAAAATAACTTTGAATATATGAGATAGCAAATATCAATATGCAAAGCAGAATTGTGATTTTCAAAATATCATAAATGAAAAACTGTACGCTGCCGCCTATGCGTCCATTCACATCTAAGCCAAGTGCTGACAGCCCCATTCCGATAAGTTTATTAAGCCATCTCATCCCAAGCACCTGGTCCTGGATAAAATCCCATACGCCCATATAAAATCCTCGCTTTCAATTTAATAAATACATCAATTTTTTTTGATGTGTATCTTCAAAAGAAACACCATCCGGACTTAGATGGCGTTTCCTAACCGCACTTTGAACAGTTTTTCTCTTGCTCACTATCAGGCGTCGTTAATTTCCTTAGTAGCTCTACCGCCTTTTCTCTGCCGGGAGCGCTCAATCGGTAGTGTGTCCATTTTCCCTCCTGCCGACTGACAACAATGCCGGAATCACAGAGAATTTTCATATGGTAAGAGAGACCGGATTGAGTTAGATTCAGCGGCTCCTGCAAAACACACGCACACTTTTCTCCGCCCCTTAACTGCTCCAGAATCGCGAGGCGTTTAGGGTCACAAAGAGCCTTAAACACTTTCGCTTGTTCTTGATATTCTGATTCCATGGTTTTTCCTCACATCAAATTATTTTGATGTGATTATTATATGTGATGATTGAAAGAATGTCAATATTTTTTGAAAACATATTGTAACGGAATGGAGCCGCCGCTATTGACAACTCGGCGGCCTGACAGGTAGAATGAAATTTGAAAAGCTGAAAACTAATATCTGGTGCTTCTGCCATGGAGGGACAAAATGAGACTTCAAATAGTACAAGACGCATTAAAAAAGAAAAATATTGATTATAAATATACGGAAGAGGACGGATGCGGCAGTCTCGACTTTCTGTTCCGCGGACTGTCTTTTCATGTATGGGAATACTGCGACCGGGTCTGGGGAGCAGAAACAAATATATTTGCCGCGGGAAGAAGCGAAGACATCGAGGGAGATTATGAAGAGGTGATCTCCAGAGAGATTCTTTCCTGGCCGGATATGGCGGGATGATTTTTAAATTATAGAGAGAAAGGATTTAATCAGATATAGCAATGGAATTACAGAATATTCAAAAAGAAGGAAAATCATACAGAGACAAGGTATATGCCTTATATCACCAGGCATTTCCGGAAATCGAGAGAAAGCCTTTTGAACTGATGGAAGAGCTCTCCTTACAGGGGAAAATGGAGATCCTGGCGGTTACAGAGAATGGAGAGTTTCTCGGTCTGGCAGTGAACATGATGGATGGCGGGACTGCCCTGCTGGATTATTTTGCCATAGCTCCTGAGAGAAGAGGAGGAGGAGTCGGAAGCCGCAGCCTGAAACTTCTGCTGGAGCATTTTCGCGGCCAGAAATATATATTTGAGATTGAAAAACAGGATGCGGCTGCAGACAATGCGGAAGAGCGGAAACGCAGAAAAGCCTTTTATCTCAGAAACGGACTTAAGGAAACCGGGGTATTTGTAAATGTTTATGGGACAGATTTTGAATTGATCACTCCGGACGGAAGTCTTTCTTATGAAACATATTTCAGAATTTTGGAGGATGTTCTTGGAAAAGAGGGGACAGAAATCCTGAACCCTGTGCTTATTTCTGCAGAAGGGTGAGACGGAGGGTTTTCATTTATGGAACCGGTATATGCGGAGCGTATAAAAATACGGAAATCAAAACTATATCTTACGCTGGCTTCCTCCGGAAGTCTGGCGGGGACACAGGTGTATCTGGAGAAAAAAGCTCCTGGCTTTTCGGAAAAGAAAAACAGGCTTCTTCCTTTCCGGCATATAAGCAGGTCGGAAAAATCCATCAGCGTAGTGCTGGACACTTCGGAAATGGAAACAGACAAAGCTGACTGGGAAGTTGTGGTATACGACGGAGAGAACAGAGAGGAGAACCCTGGATTGGAACCCCAGTCCCGGAGTCTTTTCCCGGTGATCTTAAGCGGAAAAGTGAGGGCGCTTCTGATTCTTGGCAGTTATCAGATAAAAAAAGGCGCATACATTCTCTTTCCTATGGGAAGCACAGGTCACCGGCTGATCCTGCGCTGCCGCCGGCAAACAAAGTACGATGGACAGAGCACAAGGATAAAGGAATTCCTAGCATACGGAATTTACAGAGTTCTGCGCCCTTTTTGGAAAAGAAAGCGTATCTGGATCGTATATGAAAAATACTGCATATCCGCTCAGGACAATGGATTTTATTTTTTCCGGTACTGTATGGAAAGGCTGGGAAAAGAGGACAGAAACCGTATTTTCTTTATACTGGACAGGGATTCCGCACAGTGGAATAAAGTGGAAAAATACCGGAAAAATGTGATACCATTTATGAGCTTCCGCCATATCCTGTATATGCTGGCTGCCAGCCTGTATGTAGCTTCGGACAGCAGAGTACACGGATATCTGTGGCAGCCTAAACCGAATCTGATCTCCAGAGAGATCAACAGACATGATATCTATTTCCTGCAGCATGGCGTTCTCGCGCTGAAAAGAGTGGAAGATCTTTTTGGAAAGGAAGGCGCCTGTCCGGTAACTTATTTCACCGCTTCCTCCCGGTATGAACAGCAGATTATCGTGCAGAATTTCGGGTATGAACCGGAAAATGTGCCTGTTGTGGGGCTGGCCCGCTGGGATGTTCTTGAAAACAGGGCGCGGCCGGATGCGAAAAAAATACTGGTTATGCCTACCTGGCGTTCCTGGCTGGAAGACCTATGCGACGAGGATTTCTGCAAAAGTGATTATTACAGGCGGTACGCCTCTCTGATGAGAAATCAGAAGCTGATTTCCTGTCTGAAGGAAAATAAGGCGGAGCTGATCTTTTATATACACCCCAAGCTGCGGAGATTTATGAAAAATTTCGAGGCGGAGAGCAGTCAGGTGAAGCTGATTCCCTTTGGGGAAAGGCCGCTGAACGAACTTCTGATGGAATGTTCTATGATGGTGACGGATTACTCAAGCGCCTGCTGGGATGTGTACTACCAGGAAAAACCGGTGGTTTTCTACCAGTTTGACCTGAAACTTTATATGGAGACGAACGGAAGCTATATAGATATGGAAAAAGAGCTTTTCGGCCAGCGATGCACAGAAGAACAGGAGCTGGTGGAAAAGCTGGAGGAATATATAAGGGACGAATTCCTGGAAAAAGAAGTCTATGCAGCTATGCGAAGCTCCTATTTTGCCTACCGCGACCATTACAACTGTGAGAGAACTTATGCTTATATTGCCGGAAAAGGATATTGATGTGAGAAGACGATATTCTCTGATGCCGGTTTAGAAAGAGGAAACAAGAAGATGGAAAAGAAACTGAGATTTACAAAACAGAACACCCTGGCAGTGAAAGGCATTGCCGTTATTTTTCTGCTGTGTTATCACTGCTTCTCCAATGAGGCAAGGCTGTACGGACATACCGTGGATTTCTGGCCGCTGTCTCAGGACATGGCTATGATGATCAGCCGCTGTATGGTCCATTGTGTAGGGCTTTTTGCCTTTTTGTCCGTATATGGCCTTACATTATCTATGAAAAAGCAGTATGAGCAGTTTCAGTTTTCCGCCCATGAGGCGACGCTTTTTGTGTTTAAAAGATATGTAAATCTTGTGCTTTTGTTTTTCCTGCCGTTCTGTTTCTGCGCGGGAATCACTTTGATCACAGGAACCTCCCGTTACGGAAGCGGGATCGTCTGGGCAAATATTCTCAGCGCGGTCATGGATATCTTCTGCCTGGGCCATCTTTTCGGTACGCAGACCATGGTCGCAACCTGGTGGTATCTGAGCCTGGAGGTTCTGCTGATCGTATTTCTGCCATTTGCGGTAAGACTTTATAAAAAATACGGATGGCTGATCGTGATGATGGTGCTGCTTCCCGGAAGTTTCCTTTTGGAAAAGCACATTCATCTGACAAAGTACTTTTTTGTGGTTCCCCTTGCCGTATGCTTTGCGGACGGGCAGGTCCTGGAACGGCTGAAGGGATTTGCCGTAGTGAAAAACCATGCGCTGAATAAACTCCTGAAATTTTTGATCACTACCTTCCTTTTGATTTGTATGTTCCTGCTTTATGACAGCTCCTGGGGAATCCAGCGGTTTGAGTTCGCCCTTAACGGGCTGATCCCTGTGACGCTGATCTACTGGGCCTATGAATTTTTTATAGAACTTCCGGTGATACGGCAGATTCTGGAATTCCTGGGAAAACGATCGTCCGATATTTTCTATACCCATACGTTTGTAAGGGCAATGTGGCTTACAGATGTGACATATTCCTTTAAACACGCGTTTTCTATCTGGCTGTTCCTTCTTGGAGTCAGCATCGGCATTTCCTTTATCCTTGACGGGTTAAGAAAGCTGTTCCATTACCGGCAGATTACAGGAAAGGTATCGGACTGGCTGGTGTGCTGGGCGGACAGAACTTTGTGAGACACATCATTAGAGACAGAGGGCTTTAATAGTATATGCGGCCTTTGCGCTTGTAAAAAAAGAGAACAATTCTCCTGTCAGTGGGAGGATCGTTCTCTTTATTTTTGGAAAACTGTTTTTACAGCAGTTTTTTGATGCATTCGCAGATCTGGCGGCTGTGCGTATGATCTGGATTGCTGAAATACATCCGGCGCATTTCCTCATATCTAGGTTTCATGAGGAAATTGTTCTGGATCTGTTCTTCCAGCATATCAAGAAGTTTTTCGCAGTGTTCCGCCCGGTCCCCGAAAAGTTCTGTACGCATATTCAGATAGCTTCCCTGGGCCTCTTCGTATTTATCCAGATCAAACTGATAGAAAAGGATCGGCTTGTCCTGGTAAAGTACATCCCAGCTTACGCTGGAATAATCTGTGATCAGCATGCGGCACCGCATCAGCATTTCATTTACAGCCGCTTCGCCGAAGGAGATCAGATGGATACGGCTTTCCCTGGAACGGAAGTTTTCCACATAGTCCTGGAATTTTGCGTGAAGATAGAAGTTGACCTGAAGATCATACTTTTCCAGGATTTCCGCAAACCTTTTAGAATTCAGAAGTTCCATATAATGGCGGAAATAGTCGCTTTGCTCAAAGTCTTCGTCAGGTACGGAATCAAGCCAGTTTCTCCAGGTGGGCATGATCAGTATTTCCCTCCGGTCCTGGGATTTGTCATGAAGCACGTCCCAGCGCGGAAGACCGGTGTTGATGACCTCTTCGGGAAGATAATCGAAATTGTCCACAATGATCTTTTTCTCCGCTTCTGTGGATACCACAAAGAGATCGCATCCTCCCCGTTTTCCCTTTCCGTAAAAAAAGTCCACCTGTTTAAGGGCGATCACTCCATGCTGAAGGAAAACAAAAGGTATTTTCTTGATATAACGGTTAAAAATACTATGCCGGCTCTGCATGGCGTAGGTGTGGTAGCGGGAGTCTGAGCTGACGATCAGATCTGCGGCCAGCAGATAGCACATATGACGGATAGTCATAAAATCCAGCAGACGATTCTTATAGGGCTCCAGCTTTTGACGGTCAGGAGAGTCTTTTGTAATAATGTAGTAGATCTGTTTCCCAAGATAGGATTCTTCGTCTTCATCCATACAATGCTTGAAGAAGTAAAATCCATTGTCCTGAGCCATTTCGGAAAATTTCTCGCAGACAAGACAGATATGGCGCCTTTTCCAGTAGGGTTTTGTGATCCGGTAGATAAAAATGGATAAAAATTCTTTCAGAACAATATCCATACCGTCGTATTTTCCCTTTTGGCGGTAGACGAAAGCCAGGGTCTGTTTGCCGGTATAATATGGATAAAGGAAAAAGTTGTTTTCGCCGGGATAAGAACCATTATAAAGAAATTTGTGAAACATTCTGCACTTTGTATCCATTGTAATGGGAATCTGGCAGACTGAGGACTTTTCCGGAAGGGACAGCAGAATTCTTACGTCCCAGTACAGACTTTTCCATTCAGTCTTATTAAGATCAAGAACTGCCGTAATACAGGAAAGACCATTCTTTCCGGCGCGGACATCTGTGGTGAATTCATACAGGGCGGCGTCTTCGGCAAGCTTGTTCCGGAAACTGAATACTGTTTTTTCGTAGGAATAAATACCGGGATCCAGGTCAAACTTTAAAGTAAGAATTCCCTTACGGATCTTCAGAGAACGGAGCGCGCAGGTGAGAGTGGATTCCGCAAAAGCGTTCCGGCTGCAGAGAACCGCGCACAGATAATTTTCCTCTTCGGTGCAAAGAGCGCCGATGTATTCCAAAGCTTCAGAGCCGTCATCTGTTTCGAACCGGATGTTTTCCATAAAGATCCGGTAACGGCAGGAGGGAGGCAGCGAGGAGAAATCCTCTGTAATAGAAAAAATCTGAGACTTCTCTTTTGTGGTCAGTTCCAGAAAAAAACGGTAGCTTTTTTTCTGTTTGTATACGGCAAGCCCTTCTAATAAGGAAAGGCTGATCGTAAACTGATGTGCGTCCGTCTGCTCCGTGTCGAAGTAGAGAAGAGTTTCGGAGCCTTTCTCCTGGGATATGAGGCGGATCGCGGCGTCAGGGTCCGGTGAAAAAGATTCTATTGTAAAAGTGAGCAGATGATCCGGGCTCACGCTGGTTTTTACCGCAAGGCGGCCCGCCGCTTTGCTGCCGAGAGAATATTCGTCGGCAGAAGAAGCTGAATGATTCATGGGTAATTCCTCCGTATTATATTAAGATCAGGTTTTTATACGATAATTTTATTGTTATCATAAATTATTACATAAGTATAACAGAAAGTTAACAAAAATGAAATATCAGCCATGAAAGAAAATATAATATTTTTTTTCATAAATCCTTGACATCTTGTTTCTGCCATGGTATTTTAATACAGAACGCTGCCGAAGACAGTAGGTGCCGTAAGGCATAAGGATCAAAACGCCTACCGAGGACTTAGTATTCTGATGAGATTCAGGAACCCTTGCTGTCATGATGCGGCAAGGGCTTTTTTATGTTCATAACGGCGGTATATCAAAATCTATAAGGAGGTGTACCATTTATGGCAAAAGTTGAACTGAAGAAACCAATCGTAGAAGAAATCGCAAATAACATTAAAGATGCACAGGCCGTAGTACTGGTAAATTACAGTGGTCTGACAGTGGAACAGGATACTATTCTGCGTAAAGAATTAAGGGAAGCCGGCGTAAACTACAAAGTTTACAAGAACACGATGATGAACCGTGCTTTTGAAGGAACTTCCTGTGAAGAACTGCGTCAGCATCTGGAAGGAACCAACGCTCTGGCTATCTCTGATACAGATGCGACAGCTCCGGCAAGAATCCTTGCAAAATTTGCAAAACAGTATCCGGCTCTGAAACTGATCGCCGGTGTGGTTGAAGGAAACTACAACGATCAGGCAGGCATTATGGCTCTTTCTCAGGTTCCGTCCAGAGAAGAACTTCTTGGAAAACTTCTTGGAAGCATCCAGTCTCCGATCAGCAACTTCGCTCGTGTGCTTAATCAGATCGCTGAAGCACAGGGAGGCAACGCAGAAGCTGCGGCAGAACCGGCAGCAGAGTAAAGAAAAAATTTACGAAGTAGATTTTTTCGCTACGCAAACGGAGCGAAGCGGAGTTCGCGGTTCCCGTGAACGAAGTAAATTTTTTCGCTTCTGTATTAAAAAAGAAATGAAATAAAGTATAATGGAGGGAAATCAAAATGGCAAAATTAACAACAGAAGAATTTATTGCAGCAATCAAAGAGTTATCTGTATTAGAATTAAACGAATTAGTAAAAGCTTGTGAAGAAGAGTTCGGCGTATCTGCAGCAGCAGGC
>DWVA01000305.1 GCA_019120475.1 Candidatus Blautia intestinipullorum
AGTTACCATATACTTAATACATAGTTTTTAAAACTACATCTCGACAACTAAGGGAGGCGGACTTTATGAAATTAAAACTGAAGGATCCATGGAGTGCCATTACACACGGTATTGCCGTTCTTCTGGCTGCGGCGGGCGCCGCTCCTCTTCTGGTCAAAGCCGCCAGAAGTTCCGACACTCTCCATATATTTGCTCTTGCGGTCTTTATTTTGACTATGATACTTCTATATACGGCAAGCACGATTTACCACTCCGTAGACTCTACGGAAAAAGTCAACCGCAGACTGCGCAAGGCGGATCATATGATGATTTTTATTATGATCGCAGGAAGCTATACACCTGTATGTCTGATCGCTCTTCACAATAAGACCGGATATATTCTCTGCGGACTTGTGTGGACCATTGCCATACTTGGAATTCTTCTGAAAGGATTCTGGATCAACTGTCCGAAATGGCTGTCCTCCGTTCTCTATATTGGAATGGGGTGGCTGTGTGTACTGGCTTTTGTTCCTATTTTCCACTCTCTTCCCAGAGCTGGCTTCGGATGGCTTCTTGCCGGCGGTATTATCTATACCATCGGAGGCGTTATTTATGGATTAAAGCTTCCTGTCTTTAACGCCAGACATCAAAGCTTCGGTTCTCACGAAATTTTTCATGTTTTTATCATGCTGGGAAGCGCGTGCCATTTTATTGTCATGTACTTTTTTCTTTCCACCATGCCTGTCTGAATGGGCTTTTAACAAAGAGAATAATGGGGACGGATTTTCTAACCAGGTCCGTCCCCATATCTATTCCGTAAAAGACATCAATTTTAACTTTTCTTTTCGGGTAAGCTTTTTTATCGCCCATTCTCTTCTCATCGCCTCTTCCTTTGTGGAATATCCCTCAAAATAAACCAGCTTTACAGGTCTTCTCGCCTTTGTATATTTTGCCCCGCTTTTTTCGCCGTTATGCGCCTTTAAACGCTTTGAAAGACAGCTTGTCCATCCCGTATACAGACTTCCGTCCGCACATTCCACCATATATGTATAATTCATATTCTTTCTCTCCCTTTGCCTGACACCGGAACCTCGGTTCCGGCATATATGACGTACAATTTATGTAAAGGACAGCCGCCGGCGCCGCGCTGCAGCGGCCGCCCCTGTATCTATATGAAAAGCAGCCGGGAAAACGGGTATTTTTCCAGAAAGAAAAGCAGGTAGGAGAACTCCGGCTGCGGATTTTCTGTTCCCACCTGCTTTATTATACGTTGCTTTTTGTTTTTTGTGAATCCTTTCCGGAGCATTCTTCCCGTCAGAAATCATATAAGCCGGACCGCTTTACGGAAGATATGCGATGGGATCAACAGGCTCTCCATCCTTTTTCATGGCAAAATACAGATTGCTTCCTTCTTTACTGTAGTATTTCGTAGGCGCGGCAATATATCCAATAGTCGTCCCCTGCTCTACCCTATCGCCTTCTTCTACTGCAAGATCCTTTAACTGCCCGTAAATTGCCTGATAACCGTCTCCGATTTCCATGGTTACCGTTGTTCCTGTCTGGGCGTCCTCCTCTACGGAATAAACAGTACCTGAGACTGAGGCCGTTACAGGAGCCCCTTCCACCGCCTGAACAGCAATAGCCGGATTTAATTTATACTGATCCAGTGTCGGAAAATAAGTAGTCTGTTCCATATTATAATCAAGAAGAATATTTCCGTTTACCGGCCATTCCATCACCGTATCTTCTGAAAAACTCAGCTCCGGAAGTGATGTTCCATTGGCCGATACATCTTCTGTCTCTATGGCGCTGTCCTGTTCTTCCGAAACTGTCTCCTGTACATCTGTCACAGTTTCCGCAGATTTTGGAGCTTCCTCCTCCGCTTCTGCATTTCCTTCTTCCTGTGTATTTTCTTTAAGATCTTTCCCGGTCAGATCTCCTTCCGGCGCGTTTTCCATATCCGCCTCAACCTGACTGGTTCCCGCGTCTACCATAGGTTCCTCTTCATCCGCCTTTTCTTCCTGTTCCACAGGCTGAAATTCTGCTTCTTCCTTCATATTTTCGTCTTTTGAGGGCGATGTTCCCAACTGATACACTCCGATTCCGGCTGCGGCCAGAACTGCCAGAAGCGCAGTATTGGCAGCATACTTTACAATTCTGTTTTTCGTCATATTCTTTTCACCTCTGCTTGTATTCATTTCTGTATTTATAGGGTGTCCAGAATATAGGAGTCTATTCACTTTTTTTCAAAACAGCCGGCTTTTTCCTGAATATTTGCTTTTTCATCTATAATTCCATGTAGTCTGTCTGCTCCATTGCCGGAAAGTACGTCTTCAAAATTTCTTCCCACGACTTTCCCTGTTTTGCAAGTTCATTGCCCCCAAACTGCGAGAAACCAAGTCCATGGCCTTTTCCCCGGCAGAGGAACCTGATTTCATCTCCGATTTTCTGTATTGTAAAATTAGAGGAGGAAAGGCCCATTCCCTGTGCAAAACTCTCTCCTTCCAGCAGATTCCCGTCAGCCCTTAAACTGACGATATAACCGCTTTCCTCCCGCTCCTCAATATTAAGTTCCGAAGGCATCTGCTGCACTGATATGTATGTACTGTTTAAATAAGAGGGAGATTCTTTATCTATACTGCTGTCTACGGATTTTAAGTAGGAATATTTCTCATCATGAAACGCAGTCTCTCCGTCTCTTGTCTGACCGCTGCTTAATTCATGATAGGGGACAAGTTTCAGTTCGCCCTCTGCTGTCAATATTTTCCCTTCTGTCTCTTTTGAAGCCGTTTCATATACATCAGCCGGAAAATTTCTCCACCCATGGCTCTCTTTTATCTCCTCTTTCCATTCTCCCAGAATTTTAGTAATGCTTTCCTTTTCCTGCAGTCTTCTGCATAGATTTGTCCGGGCAATTACCGCCTGCGCTTCAATAGCTTCCAACTGGTAATCTGCCGGGATCTGAAAGGAAAGCGCTGCCGGAAGATAATCTTCCACTTCAGGCGATCTGTTTAAAAAGGCTGTATCTATTCCATTCAGGGCAACAGTAAAAACATAGGGAAGCAGCCATAAAAATCCAATAAAGGCAAACCACAATGCCGCTTTTTTTTCCATAGCTTTTCCTTTATGTGTTTTGTCTTAATATATGTCGGTTCCCGCTGTTTTATTAGCTTGTTTTTTCAGAGCCCTCCACATATCTTGTCCTGTTTTTGACATTCGTCTTTTTCCATTATATAATATCATCAAAAATATAAGAACTGCAGTTCAATGGGAGGTGTACTTGTGGCTGCAATTTTTCTTTCTCCCCTTTATATTTTGGCAAATATTTATATATTCCGCCGGATTTTTCTATGGATCTGCGCAGTCTGTCCCATCCTGCAGTCAACGGGATTTCTCATTTTCCTGGCACTTATATATATACTTCTGTCTGCCAGCCCTTTAACAGGCTTCCTGGTCAAAAAACCTTCTGCGCTCCACAGGATCCTGAAAATCACCGGAAATTTTTTTCTGGGCTTTTTCCTCTATCTCCTGCTGATCATCTTCACTGCCGATATCTTCCGGATACTTGTAAAATACTGTTTTCATCTTTCATGGTCCGATAGCCGGTTATGCTTTGTCCTTACCGGAAGCTTCTGCGCTTTGATCATTTTATTTCTCTGTATTTATGGAATCTGCCATGTATCGCATATAAAGACAAAATATTATAATGTACAAATTCAAAAGTTTGTTCCCGGTATGAAATCTCTGAAAATCATATTAGTCGCGGATTTTCATTTTGGTTTTTCTACAGATTACGGCCATACGAAAGAAATCATACAGAAGATTAATAAAGAACAGGCAGATCTTGTCTGTATTGCAGGCGATACCTTCGATAATGATTTTGATTCCATAGTTCATCCTGAAAAGCTGCAGGCCTTACTGAAAACTATAAAATCCCGGTACGGTGTTTACGCCTGCTGGGGCAATCACGATCTTAATGAACCTATTCTTGCCGGTTTCACTTTCCGCAGTTCTCCTGAAAAGCTGAATGATCCCCGGATGGAAGAATTTTTAAAAAACAGTTCTGTCCGTCTGCTCAAAGATCAGTGGGAACTGATCGATCAGAAATTTTATCTTATCGGACGTGAAGATCCCCAGCGGGCGAAAAAACTCGGTGTGAAAAGAAAAACCCCCGCCCAGCTTACAAAAAAGCTGGACAGGGGAAAACCTATTATTGTTCTTGATCATCAGCCAAAAGATCTGGAAGAACTTTCAGCGGCAGGAACAGACCTGGATCTCTGCGGACATACCCATAACGGACAGATTTTTCCCGGAAACATTTTTACCCGGTTCTTATGGGAAAATTCATGGGGATACCTCCGAAAAGGCAGCATGCATAATATTGTCACTTCCGGGGCCGGAGTCTGGGGACCATCCATGCGCATCGGCACAAACAGCGAAATCTGTATCGTCCAGGTGGTCTTTCCTGTCACCCGGACCCTGCATCCAGAAAAACACTCTTTTTAGAAAATCTCCAGGGCTGAAATATGCAGTTTCCGTTCTTTTTTCTGTCTCCGTTCCACATTTTCCGTATTCTGTTGGAACGGAGTCCCTGTTTCTTTTTGCATAAGAAAGAACATCCTGATTCTTATCCATTGAATCTTTCACTGATTTCCCTGAAAACAGGCTTATCACAAAACAAACAACAGCCGTAAAAATCATATCGAAATAATCTCTCAATTTTCTCATAAGATCCTCCTTCTTTCTTATACTTGTCCAGCTTTTGGGCTGCGCACTTCCCTATGCCGCACAGGTAATAACAATATATGATCGCAGAAGA
>DWVA01000306.1 GCA_019120475.1 Candidatus Blautia intestinipullorum
TTTTTTCTCACCATAAAAAACCTCCCAGATATCCTAAAAGCAAAAACGGCACCAGCGGGATCTCTGTCTTTCTGTCCTTTCTGCGGATAATAAGCAGAAAACCTGCGTAAACTGCCGCACAGATCATTCCAAGACAGAGCATCCGCACATATTCCCCTGTATGAAGCGCCGTTCCCAGCGCCAGCAGAATCCACCCGTCTCCCATTCCCAGAGCTCCTCCGGTAAGAATACTCAAAGCAAGAAACATCAGTCCTGTTCCTCCCGGAACAAGAAGATCCTGGACTGCTCTCTGTTCCAAAAAGCTGAAAACAATCCCCGCCAGAGCAAACGCCGCTGTCATGAGCAGAGAAATCTGATGTCTTTTCCAGTCCTTCCATCCATTTGCCAGAAGAAAAACCAGCGTACAAATATGTCTTATTTCCATTCTCCGCTCCTTATCCGCACCTGCTGCATGCCTTTCTTCCCCGGACTTCTGAATATTTGACCAGTTTCACGTTTCGTTTCAGTCCGCTGCAGGTTTCCAGATTATGATACCTGTTTCCATTTTCCGTGATATAAACGCTTCCTGCAGGACTTTGATTTTTGCTGCATATCTCACAGGGAGCATATCTTTCTCCATAGGCATTTCTCATGGAAGATACCCTTGTCCCCGCCACCTGATTCAGAGAAAGATTCAGATAACGGCATCCGGGATCTCTGTGGTAAACCGTTCCGGAATCCGTTACATAGACCATTTCCTCCGGTTCCTCTTTTTCCTGGGAAAAATTCTCTATGTCCGCTCCTGTCCAGGCATGGACCGTTACGGTATTATGCATCCATATTTTAGGAAGCCCGGTAATTCCCCCCGGCGGCGTGTAAGAATAAACATCAGGAAAAGTGATCTTTTCCGGCCCCTTTTCATTCAGCACATAGGCATACATACCCGCCTCCTTTGTTTTTTCACAGAGAGCCTGAAGATGTTCCGTCTGGATCTTATAAATATCCATAAAGGAGATTAAAGTAACCATACCAAGGAAAAAAATCGGGAGTACCAGCGCCGTCTCCACCGCAAGACTGGCTTTTCTTAAGAAAAAGATGCAGAAAGACACTTTTCCAGAGAACTTTTCGGAAGCTTTGCCCATCGGGGAAGACAAACTTCCGAGGCCCCACAGAGAGCGATTCCTTTCTTTTTCTTTTCTGTCTATCTTCTGTTTTTTCCCATTCATTTTATGTTTTGTCCTCTGAAAAAGCATCTTTCTGCACCTCTTTTCTTTTTTATATGTATCCGTACTGTTTTGTTACCGTATATGTTCTGCGTCCGTTGGCCTTTACATCTACAGATATCTCCGCCGCCTCTATGCAGTGATCCAGACGGAATCCCTCGCGTCCCGTTGTTTTTCTCACTGAAAGCTCTACCATATCCATGCCCCTCTCCAGCTTATCTTCTTTTGACTGCGACAGAAGAAGGATCTGAAGGTAATCTTCGTAGGAAATACCGTCCTCACTGCTTTTTCTCTGCGTATCCAGCCCCTCCAGCAGATCCGGAAGATTCTCCAGCGAGATCTGCCAGTCAGACGGACTTTTTATCAGAGAAACCTTTCCTCCATGCATAAGCTCCCGCAGATCCAGAATGCTCTCCGCGAAAGACCAGCAGAGCAGAAGAGCCGCTTCGATAATGACCGCGGCAGGAGGAATCAGAAAACCGGACGCAATTGCCAGCGCAAGGCCCTGGATCTGGGCTCTTTTTCCAGAATCCGCCAGCAGACAGGCGGCATTGACGCCCTCCCGGATCAGTAAAAGCCTTCCGGCTACGGACTTAAGATTTTCTCTGTCGCTGTTTTTTCCGCACAGAAGATATTCCATCTGATATCGGAGACCTCCTGACGCCGGTTCCATATAATTTCCCAGCTTATCTGAAAGATACTGCTGGAACAGAAGTCTGGAAGAATAGGAATTGTCTTTTTTTACTGTTCCCGGCATACTCATTCCCTGCTGAACGCTGCGTCCTGACAAAAGCTCTCCTTTTTTTACTTCGTTATCGGAAATGCCCTTTTCTGCCGGAACAATAAGATCAAGAAGTCCCATTTTGCGGATTCGTTTCAGTACAGGGATAGGGTTCACCACCTGGACGTCCGTCCTGCCGTCAGAAAAGTTTTCCCCTGACGTCTGTTCTCCGCTGCTGAAATTTTCCTCTTCTCCTCCGTTTTCCCCGGCGGCCTCTTCCTCCTGACGCGCCGCTTCCTCACTGTTTTTTGCAGCCGCTTCCATCTCTGTATCGTAATTTTCCAGCGTGTTCTTCTCTTCCGCCTGTTTTCCCGCTTCTTCCGCCCTGCCGACCTGTTCCTGTTTTTCCTGGAATCTGTCCAGGATCATCTCCACACCGCGGCTTCCGAGGGTATCCCTGACATATTTCACCGCCTGCCTGTAAAAAACTTCGCCGTCTTCATCAGTAGCCAGACGGTATCCTGTAAAACCGCCCTGCGCGACTGACAGATTCTGGCTGTTCTGATTTAAAACAGGTTTCATATAAGACTCCAGCTCATCATATACCGCACCCAGATTCAGATTTCCGGAGTCGCCGGAAGCATTCAGAAAAAACAGATCATATTCTTCCAGAAGTTCTCTGTCATACTGTCCGAACAGGGAATACAGGCCTATATCCAGGCCGCTCAGAATCTGCGTCCTGGCCGCCGCCATCCTGACTGATTCGATACTGGTGCATACAAGAGAAAGGATCAAACTTAATATCAGCGCCAGGAATACTGTAATGCTTCCTTTATTTGTCATGAGATACCCTCCTTTTCAATCCGCCGCTGTCTGACGTTTTTTAAATCGAATTACTCTGTTTTGTAATCTTGGAAAGAATATTCTTTACAAGGCTGGTAAGCTGTTCTTTAAAGATAACTACCAGGCCGATCAGGACCACGAGTATCAGAATGATCTCCACAACGCCTACCGCCTCCTCTTCCTGTACAAATTCTCTCAAAGTTTCCCAGATTTTTTTCATTTTGCTTCACCTCCCCAGGCAGATAAACGCTCATCCATAAAAGGACAGAAACGCCGGTATCATGATAACCGCCATCACAACCGCCAGCATAAGAAGCATGGGAAAAAGAAGCTTGGTAGCCGCTGTTTCTCCCAGAATCCTGGCTTTTCTCTTTCGTTCGTCCCAGGCTTCCAGAGCTTCTTTCTCCAGGATATCCGCCATACATCTGGTTCCTTTCTGCAGATTCTGGATCAGGAGCGTAGAAAAAGTTTTATATTTCATCTGTCCGCACCGTTCTCCAAATCTTCTGTAAGCCTCCATTTCCGCTATCCCGCTGTCCATTTCATAGCAGGCCGCCGCTATTGCTTCATAAGCGAAACGTCCGGCATCCGGCGTCCTTGCGCGGTAGTCGGCCGCCATTTTCTGAAACGCCTTTCTTGCCGTCATGCCCGCCTGGATCAGAAGAGCGAATTTCATCACCATAGAAGGATAATCCATCAGGAGCTGCTCTGTTCTTTTTACCTCTTTTTCCTGCTTTTCCCGGGTTTTCTTCATCAGGACCACAAAGGCCGCAAAAAAACTCATGGAAGCCAGAAACGCGCCGGAATGATCCTCCGGAAGCCTCCACTCCAGCGCCTTGCCGTTCCACTGGGAAGGAAGATAATAATAATCGGGATCCTGCCTGCTCTGGTTATACTGCTCCACCATTTCCTGCAGTTCCTTTCTGTATCTGTCTTCTTCTGTCTCCCTTTCCTCCTCTTCCGGCTCCATGTCAGCTTCTTCCTCTTCTTTTCCCGGAACCTGAATCCTGACGGATTCTTCTTTTTCGCCTGCTACAGATACCTGGAACTCTTCTTCGTACATGCCTGAAGTTTCTTTTTCCAGACGCAGTCCCCGGGTATGTATGTTTTCTCCGTTTCCCATCAAAGTAAACGCCAGTCCCAGAAGATTTCCGCAGAGGGCAACTGTCACAAACAGCCGGCGGCTGCTTTTGTCTTTCAAAGCTTCCAGATGTATCCATCCCGCTCTGTACAGTATCAAAAATCCGAAAGTCAGAATAAAAAGTACAATATGGATCCACATTGTTTCTCCTTTCGTTTACTTCATCCCATCACACCTCTATATCCACGATTCTGCGTCCCATCCACCAGGACAGCAGATATATGCCAAGACATGCCGTCATGGCGCAGATGCCGAACAGGTTCCCGTACAGTACCTCCAGAAATCCCGGAGAAGTAAGCTGCAGGTACAGGATAATTCCGGCTGGCATCATGCTCATGATCATCTGTTCCGCTTTTTTTGCCGCCAGAGTAGCTTCGATCTCTTTTTTTACGTCGATTTTGTCTCCAAGCATTCTTGCAGATGTCTGTATGATCTTATCCATGTCTCCTCCTGACCGCTTGGCTGTGCTGAACACGGCGGCAAAATTCTCAATGTCTTCTATATGGCATCTTTCTCCGAAATTCAAAAACAGCTCTTCCACCGGTACGCTGACCTTCTGCTGGCTTTCTATATACCGGAATTCCCGGACAATATCCGAATCTTCCGGATAAAGCCGCTCCAGATCCCGGGTACATGCCGATACTGCGTTTTCCGCGGAATATCCGGCCTGCACAGCCACGCTCAGACCATTCAGCGCGTCCTTAAACTGATAATTCAAAAGCTTTTTTCTTTCCCGGATAAGCTGTCTCTTCTTCCATTTCAGAAAAAAGACGGTAATGGGAACCGCCGCCGCCATAGCCCACCAGTTCTGATAAAAAAGATAATCTGCGGCTGCGCAGAGCATAATACTTTGAAGGCTGTATTTCAGCAGTTCTTTTTTTGTGTAGCGATATTGTCCGTAATCTTGTTTCATATTTTCACTCCTGCCCGATTCAGCTTTTCCCTGTTAAAAAGTTCTGCGGTCTTTACCAGGCCGCAGCCATCTTTCCACTGATAAAGTGTTCTGGTGCATATTTCATGGTTTTCAAATCCGCATACTTCTGTGATCTCCAGAACTTTTCTCGATTTGTCCCGGAGTCTTCCAAGATGGATCAGTATGTCTACTCCCGAGGCGATCTGCCTTCGTATCGCTTCCAGAGGAAGATCCATTCCCATCAGCGTCATTGTCTCCAGGCGGCTCAGCATATCTCGCGCGGAGTTGGCATGGGCCGTACTCAGGCTTCCCTCATGCCCTGTATTCAGCGCCTGAAGCATATCTACCGCTTCTTCCCCCCGTACTTCTCCTACAATGATCCTGTCCGGTCTCATCCGGAGCGCCGTACGGATCAGATCCCGGATCGTAATGGCGGAAGCTCCCTCCATATTTGCCATCTTAGCCTCCATCCTTACCAGGTTTTCCACACCCTGGATCTTCAGTTCCGCATTGTCTTCAATGGTGATCAGTCTCTCGTCTTTTGGAATATAATTGGAGAGAGCTCCCAGAAACGTTGTTTTTCCGCTTCCCGTTCCGCCTCCGATGATCATGGAATATCTGGCTTTTACCAAAGAGGCCAGAAATTCCGCACACTGCCGCGGCAGACTTCCCAGAGAGATCAGTTTTTCCATTGTAACCGGCCTGTCCGGAAAGCGCCGGACGGTAAGAATGGGACCGTTCAGGGCCACCGGAGAAATCACTGCGTTTACTCTGGCGCCGTTTTCCAGACGGGCGTCCACAATAGGCATTGATTCATTGATCACCCGGTTGCATCTACCGGCTATCTGCTGGATCACGTCCTCCAGCTTTTCCTGCGAGGTAAAGCTTTTCTCCCATTTTTCCAGTTTCCCATCCCGCTCTATAAAGATCGCTTCCGGCCCGTTTACCATTATTTCTGTCACTGATTCGTCTTCGATCAGTTCCTGAAGCACATCCAGTTTCCGTACGGAATAGAATAATTCCTGACGCAGCTCTGCCTTTTCCTTAAGCGGGATACAGGATTCTCTCAGCCGCCCCAGGATCAGCCCGTCGATCTCTTTTAAAATCTCCCTGTCCGTCACTTCTCTGGACATATCCAGCTTTTCCATCAGAAGTGTCCTGAGCATCTGAAAAATCTCTTTATTCATACCAGTCCTTTCTGTATCATCTCCCGCACATAATCTCCCAGTTCGCTCCATACAAGCTGTTCCGGCTGAAAAGCCCCTCTCTGGACGCCGCTGTAAAACGGAAGTTTCATCTTTACCGTCTTCGCCAGCACCTGAGAGTAGTCCAGCATCTGCAAAAGCTTTTCAAACTGCGCGATCTTGCATACGGACATCCGGTCAGACCGTACCGGCATATAGACTGTCCGGCAGAGATCAAGAAGCTGGAACACTTCGTCGATGCCGTTTCCGATATCCAGGATCACCGTCTCGTAGGAAGTGTGCATGGATATCTCCTGCAGCAGACGGATCCAGTCCTGCCACGGAGTTCCCCTGATATCGAGAGGGGACTGCACAGGAGGTATAAAGTCAAGAATTCCTGCTGTCTGAACCATTCCGCCAAGCTTTACGGAAAGATTGTTCTCCCCCTGCTGCACAAAATACAGAAGATCGCTCAAGGTTCCTGAAAAGCTCCGCCCGAACAGTTCTTCAAAGCCTGCGTATTCTTCCAGGTTCAGGTACAGTACCGGCCGTTCTTTTGCAAGGATCTGGCCCAGAGTGAGAGCGAAAGACGTTTTCAGGCAGCGTCCCAGAGGCGAATAAACTCCCAGGATATCTGTGGATTTCTTCAGAGCCGGCGACTGTACGGGAAGAACTGACTTTTCCTCTCCGTAGCAGGCCATCACTTCCCGCACGATCTGGGAGGAAGCCTGGTATTTGTATACTCCCGCGTATCCGCCAAGCTCCGGGGGCTTCACGCCTTCTGTAAGAATGATCACCTTTCCTATATCCAGTTCCCGGATTTCCCTGCACATTGCCTCCGCAGAGATCAGGAGAAGTTCGATATGATTTTTTTCGGCAAAAGCGATCAGGTTTTCCGCACTGGTAAACGCCTGCACTTCAAAAGGCATACTCTTTTTCCGGTTCAGATAATCC
>DWVA01000307.1 GCA_019120475.1 Candidatus Blautia intestinipullorum
GAAGTTCTTTGTTTTCAAAAATATCTTGAGCAATTGCGGCTGTTTCAGGATTAATATAATATCCACTATCACTTCTTTCATTACCAGGCATTAAGTCATTGACTGATATTCCGAAATAATCTGCTATCTGCTGTAATTTTTTTACCGTCGGAATTGTACCCCTTGTTTTAAATTTTCCGATATATCCACGCCCGAATCCCAATTCTTTTTCTAAAGCAGTAATGGCTATTCCACGTTGTTTGCATAAGTCTGAAATGATTTCGTAAGTAGTCATAAAGTCCTCCTTTTCACAGTAGAAAAAAGTCTATAAAAACTATTGACAACGTAGAATATAGTCTGTATAATGTGTATATACGAGATAGAAAAAAGTCTACAAGATACAGAAAATGAGTTGTCATATAATTTTGCTGGTAACTTGATTATAGAATAATCTCTACAATGTGTCAATATATAATGTAGAATTTTTTCTAATTTGAAAGGAGGGATATCTTGCTTATTTACGACAAAGTTAAATCTATTTGTGAAGAAAAAGGCATAAGCGTCCGTCAACTGGAAATATCAGCCGGTCTGACAAACGGAACAATCAGCAAGTGGAATGAATCCAGTCCGACAATTCATAATCTGAAAGCTGTTGCTGATGTGCTAAAGGTCAAGGTTGACAAGCTGATTTCATAAGAAAGGAGGAATCCAATTTGAAAAAAGAAAAGAAACCGTCAAGAATAACGGTTTCAGATGTTGCCCTGGTTATGTCCATTATTACATTTCTATTTGTGCTTTCTGGAATAATTTTAGAATAATCCAATTCTATCACATATTTCCATGATGAAAGTAAGAACGGAAATAATAACAGCAATCCAGCCTTTAATATCTGCTTTCTTTGAAGTGCTAATAGCGATATCGGATTGAATTTTTGATGATTCAGATAGCTTTTCTGCATTTTTGGTTATTTGTTTAACTGATTCCATAAATTCTTTCTTTTGCTGTTGTTCTTCCTTAAAGTTTTCGATCTCGATTTGAGAGTGGTATGAATCAAGTGGATTTGATGGCGTAAATCTCATATTTTTCCTCCTGTTTTTTTATAACAGTATAGAGGAAAAGTTATGCTGAATCAAGAAAGGATGATGATATGTACATACCGGAATTTGCCTGCGGATTTATCGCAGGAATCATCACGGGAGTTGCAGCACTGATCGTAATAGCGCTGATCTCAACCAAGAAAAGAAAATAAAATTGCCCCGGCAGTGCGGCAACACCACCGGAGCAGCGCAACAAGCTAACCTGTCTAGCTGTTTGCGGATTCATTATATCATAGATTTCCGCAAATAGCAAACAAATGTTCGTAAAAAGGAGGAAAATCTATGAATAATGAAAAAGACACTAAAAAATCATCATGGGATAACATCGAGCAGTATTTTGCCACGCAGGTGATTAAACAGGCAAAGACATCAGCGAAACGCTGGTTTGTGGCGTGGCTGATCACGCTGGCAGCACTGATCGGTACGAACGCATACTGGATCTACGTTTTTAACAGTTACGAATATGTATCACAGGACGGATCCGGCGTGAACACAATCAACACTGGAAATCAGGAGGATATATCAATTGGGACAGAAAATGCGGATTAAGAAAAACGGGAAGAGCAAAGGCATCATGAGAAAGAAGCGCAAGAAAAGGAGGAAATGATGGTAATTGAGTTATCTGCACAGGAAGCAGAAGAAAAGCTTAACTCCCTGACTGGTGATACATACCGGATCACAGGAAGTAAATGGGTACGCAAGGCAGAAATTAAAAAGAAGTACGGCATACCGGAAAGTGCTTTCCAGATTGCAATGGGGCTGAAGAAGCCGTTTATTCGAAAGGATGATCCATCCTTGGTAAACAGCCCGATCAGAGTCAAGGAGAAGGAGTTCGTGTGCTGGTATGGAAAGGAGAGGGCATGAAAAACAAAGGAATGACTGCAGCACTGGCAGGAGTATTTACAGTCTGCATGGCGGTCGGATCGGAGCCGATCGCAGTCAAGACAGGAATCGCGGGTTTGGTGATTCTGGTAGTCGGACTGGCGATGGTCCTGTACCAGTCGTACTGTGAGGAAGAAGCAGCAGAGGTTGAGAGGCGCCGCAAGAGGTTGTTCCGCACATGGGCGAAAGAAACAGACCTTAGAAAGGGGTGAAAAAAATGAAGAAGCAGGAATTTGAAGAACTGAAAGACCGGGTGCAGAGAAAGATTCCGGAAATCTGTCAGGGGGAAGGCGATTACGCAGTGTACGTTTTAATCGGGATGATTACATCCGGCGCTGGGCTTCCGTCGGAAAGAACATTTTCCGAGAGCCAGCTGAAACAGTTATTCGATCTGGCAGATGAATATAGAAACACCCCGGAGAGCGGCAACTCAACCGGGGAATAAGAAAAATATCTACAGCCCAATTATAGGGCAGATTGGAGAAAAAGTAAAGATGTCAGTAAAAATCAACAAGCTTGAAATTGAGAATGTCAAGCGGATCAAAGCAGTAAAAATTGAGCCTACCGAGAACGGATTAACCGTGATCGGTGGGAAAAACAACCAGGGGAAAACCTCTGTTCTGGATTCCATCGCATGGGCGCTGGGCGGGGAAAACTACAGACCATCAGATGCTACCAGGCAGGGATCTGTGATTCCTCCGAATCTTAAGATTGTCCTTAATAATGGACTGATCGTTGAACGGAAAGGGAAAAACAGCAGTCTGAAAGTAACAGATCCATCGGGTCAGAAAGCTGGACAGCAGCTTCTCAATACTTTTGTGGAGGCATTGGCGCTGAATCTTCCAAAGTTCATGGAGAGCTCTGGAAAAGAGAAAGCGCAGACACTGCTGAAAATCATTGGAGTTGGTGATCAGCTGGCTGCAATGGAGCAGGAAGAAAAAGAACTCTACAATGAACGTCAGGCGATTGGCCGGATTGCTGATCAGAAGGAAAAGTTCGCAAAGGAACAGATTTACTATCCGAATGCACCGAAAGATCTGGTATCTCCGTCAGAATTAATCAGACAGCAGCAGGAGATCCTGGCGCGGAATGGAAAGAATCAGCGGAAACGCGATAAGGTGGATCAGTACAAAAGAGATATGGACACTCTTTCTGAAGCCATCAAAAAACTGCAGGACGAACTTGCAATGAAACAAAAAGCATTACAGGAGGCGAAAGATTCCTACAATATGGCCTTTATGGATGCTCAGGAACTGCAGGATCAGTCTACCGCAGAACTGGAAGAGAGTATCGCAGATATCGAGGAGATCAACCGGAAGGTTCGTGCAAACCTGGACAAAGAAAAGGCTGAAGATGATGCAAGAGGATACCGGGAACAGTATCAGCAGCTCACAGAGCGGATTGAGAATCTGCGAAATGATAAAACAAACCTGTTAAATTCCGTAGACCTTCCGCTTCCGGAATTATCTGTGAAAGAGGGAGAACTGATCTATAAAGGACAGAAATGGGACAATATGTCCGGTTCTGATCGTCTGAAAGTATCAACGGCGATTGTCCGGAAACTGAATCCAGAATGTGGATTTGTCCTGATGGACAAGCTGGAACAGATGGATCTGGATACTCTCAGAGAATTTGGACAGTGGCTGGAGCAGGAAGGACTGCAGGTTATTGCAACTCGGGTATCTACCGGAGGAGAATGCACGATTATTATCGAAGACGGATATGTGGTTGGCCAGGATCATCCTGAGCCGCCGAAAAAAGAATGGAAGGCAGGTACATTTTAATGGAAATTACAAGAGGAAAGATTCCATGTGCAAAGAAAGTCGTTGTTTACGGTCCGGAAGGAATCGGAAAATCAACATTCGCCAGTAAATTCCCGGAGCCCGTGTTTATTGACACAGAAGGAAGTACAAAAGATATGGACGTGGCGCGGCTTCCGGCGCCCAGCAGCTGGAACATGCTGCTGGAAGAAGTACGGTATGTACTGGATAACCCACAGGTATGCAAGACACTGGTAATTGATACTGCGGACTGGGCAGAACAGTTATGCTCGACATCTGTTTGCGATAAATACCAGAAATCCGGGATTGAGGATTTTGGATATGGAAAAGGTTATGTATTCCTCCAGGAGGATTTTGGAAAGCTTCTGAATCTCCTGACAGATGTTGTTGAACAGAAGAAGATCAATGTTGTGCTTACTGCTCATGCAAAAATGCGGAAGTTCGAACAGCCGGACGAGATGGGAGCATATGACCGGTGGGAAATGAAGCTGAGTAAGAATGTCGCCCCGATGGTCAAGGAATGGGCTGATATGGTCTTGTTCGCAAACTATAAGACCCATGTGGTCAAAGTAGACGGTAAAAATAAGGTACAGGGCGGACAGCGTGTCCTGTATACCACACACCATAGCTGCTGGGATGCGAAGAACCGGTATGCGCTTCCGGATGAAGTTCCATTTGAGTATGGAGCTATCTCGCAAATTTTTGAAGATTTGGCAGGTACATATACCGTTGAACCTACGGCATCAAGCGTCAGTACTTCGCAGCCCGTTACCAGAACAGGAACAACCGAATCTACGACAGCAGCGCAGCCTGCAAAAGAAGCGCCACCGCAGGCATCTTCTCATGATGTATCAACAGCCATGAACGAACCGGAACAGTTAAGCATGGATATGAATATGTCAGCACCAGCAACATCCGAGGAATTCTCAGTAGATCCACGGGTTCCCAAGCACCTTCGGGATTTGATGGTCGCCAACCATGTGTGTGAGTGGGACATTGAGAATGTCGTGGAAGCCCGCGGATATGTGCCGGAAGGTACCAAGATCTGGGAGTACGATACAGTGAACCCCGGAATCGTAGATGGTCTGCTGGTAGCATCCTGGGATCAGGTGTTTGCTGCTATCAAAGAAATGAGAGAAAAACAGGAAATTCCATTTAATTAAGGAGGATGAATAATGAGTACAGAAGGAAGAGAATTAGGCTGGGACGACAATATTACACAGGAAAGCAGTTTCATCGAATTACCAGAAGGTGATTATGATTTTACGATCAATCACTACGAAAGAGGACGTTTCTCTGGAAGCGCGAAAATCCCGCCATGCAATAAGGCAACTGTATTTTTTGATGTAAAAGATGCAGATGCAAATGAGGTGTCTATTCGCCAGGACTTTCTGCTGCATACAAAGATGGAATGGAAACTTTCAGAGTTATTCCGAAGTGTAGGATTAAAAAAGGAAGGGGAAGAAGTACGCATGAACTGGAATGCTCTTCCGGGGTTAAGCGGAAGATGCCATGTCACTTTGGATCCCGACAAAAATGATCCAGCAAAAAAATATAACCATATTCAGAAACTGTATCCGAAGGAACCAAAAAAATTTGAGGCAGGTAAGTTTTAATGGAACTGAGACCGTACCAACAGGAGGCAAAGGACGCAATCTTTGAGCAGTGGGACAGCGGCGTAAAAAAAACGCTGCTGGTCCTTCCCACAGGATGCGGAAAAACGATCGTTTTCGCAAAGGTTACAGAGGACTGTGTGCGGAAAGGTGATCGGGTTTTGATCCTGGCGCACCGGGGAGAGCTGCTGGAGCAGGCAGCCGATAAAATACAAAAATCAACCGGACTCGGTTGCGCTGTGGAAAAGGCAGAGCTGTCCTGCCGTGGTAGTTGGTTTCGAATCGTTGTGGGTTCTGTGCAGACACTCATGAATTCAAAACGCCTGTCGCAGTTCTCAGAAAATTATTTTGACACCATCATCATTGACGAGGCACATCATTGTATCTCTGACAGCTATCAGAGGGTTTTAAAACATTTTCCGGATGCGAATGTCCTTGGCGTTACGGCTACTCCGGACCGCGGAGATATGCGGAACCTTGGACAGTATTTTGAGTCATTGGCATATGAATATACACTTCCAAAAGCAATCAAGGAAGGGTATCTCTCACCGATCAAGGCGCTGACGATTCCGCTGAAAATTGATATGATCGGCGTGGGCGTTCAGGCTGGAGACTTTAAGGTGGGAGATATTAGCACAGCGCTGGATCCATACCTGGAAAGTATTGCTCAGGAAATGGAGAAATACTGCCGGGATAAGAAAACAGTGGTATTTCTTCCACTTGTGAAGACCAGCCAGAAATTCCGTGATCTGCTGAATGAACATGGATTCCAGGCTGCAGAAGTCAATGGGGGCAGCGATGATCGAGCACAGATCCTGAAAGACTTTGAGGACGGACGATATAACGTACTGTGTAACAGTATGCTGCTGACAGAGGGATGGGATTGTCCATCGGTTGATTGTATTGTGGTGCTGCGGCCTACGAAAGTACGGAGCCTGTATTGCCAGATGGTGGGTCGGGGAACCCGGTTGTCTTCCGGGAAGGATCATCTGTTGTTGCTGGATTTCCTTTGGCACACAGAACGCCATGAATTATGCCATCCTGCGTCGCTGATCTGTGAAAACGAAGAGGTTGCGCGGAAAATGACAGAGAATCTGGAAAAATCCGCCGGATGTCCGGTGGATATCGAAGAAGCAGAAAAAACAGCAACAGAAGATGTTGTGGCACAGCGTGAAGAAGCGCTGGCAAAACAGCTGGCAGAGATGAAACGACGGAAAAAGAAACTGGTTGATCCATTGCAATTTGAAATGTCTATACAAGCGGAGGATCTGTCAGGATATGTCCCTGCCTTCGGATGGGAGATGGCACCGCCGTCTGACAAGCAGAAGAATACCCTGGAGAAACTGGGAATTCTTCCTGATCAGATTGAGAATGCAGGCAAAGCAGCCAAAATTCTGGATCGATTAGATAAACGGCACCAGGAAGGTCTTACCACACCGAAGCAGATCAGATTCCTGGAAGGACGCGGATTCCAGCATGTAGGCACCTGGCAGTTTGAGACAGCCAGGAAATTGATTGACCGGATCGCTGCCAATGGATGGAGGATACCGTCAGATATTATTCCGCAGGAGTATAAAGGAGCATAAGTATGGAACAGAAAACGGATCTTCTGGAGATCTTGAATTATATAGATCCTGCCGGACTGGATTACCAGAGCTGGGTCAATGTCGGTATGGCTTTGAAGCAGGAAGGCTATTCGGCAGCCGACTGGGATGCATGGAGCCAAAGGGACTCGGGAAGATATCATCGTGGAGAATGTGAAAAAAAATGGAATACTTTCCGGGGCAGTTCCAGTCCTGTGACCGGCGGGACGCTGGTGCAGATGGCGATGGAAGCCGGCTGGGTGCCTGAATACGGTCATGAACTGGAATGGGACGATACCATACAGACCGACAGTGACCGGGTAGTGATCGACAAAAACTGGATCGAAGACCGGGAAGTGCAGGAACCCAGACACTGGGATCCTGCCGGCCAGCTGATCCGGTATCTGGAAACCTTATTTGAATCCGGCGAGAATGTCGGGTATGTCGTCAAAAGCTGGAAAAATGAAAAAGAGAAATATGTGCCACAGGATCGCGGAAACTGGGATCGGACCGCCGGCCAGCTGATCGAAGCACTTTCGAAGTGTGGAGGAGATATCGGCTCAGTAATCGGTGATTACGATCCAGAGGGTGGCGCGTGGATCCGGTTCAATCCATTGGATGGAAAAGGTGTCCGGAATGAAAATGTCTCAGATTACCGGTATGCATTGGTAGAGTCTGATGATATGGAAATCGAAAAGCAGAATGCGATCCTGCGTGAATTGGAACTGCCAATTGCCTGCCTGGTACATTCCGGCGGAAAAAGCCTGCATGCGATTGTACGGATCGATGCTGCAGATTATTCGGAATACCGGAAACGCGTGGATTATCTCTATGACGTATGTCAAAAGAACGGAATTAAGGTTGATACGCAGAACAGGAACCCTTCCAGGCTGTCACGGATGCCCGGCGTAGAACGGTCCGGAAAAAAGCAGTTTTTGGTTGATACCAATATTGGAAAAAGTTCCTGGAATGAATGGCAGGAATGGATCGAAAGCGTGAATGATGATCTTCCAGATCCGGAAGGTTTGGACAGTGTATGGAATGATATGCCGGATCTGGCACCGTGCCTGATCAATGATGTGCTGCGAAAAGGTCATAAGATGCTGATCGCTGGACCGTCAAAGGCAGGAAAATCATTTCTGCAGATCGAGTTATGTATAGCTATCGCGGAAGGCACAAAGTGGCTGCAGTGGCCATGTGCCCAGGGACGTGTGCTGTATGTCAACCTGGAATTGGATAGAGCCAGCTGTCTGCATAGGTTTAAGGATGTGTACACAGCTATGGGGCTGTGTCCCTCACACCTGAATAATATCGATATCTGGAACCTGAGAGGACGGTCGGTGCCAATGGACAAGCTGGCGCCGAAATTGATCCGGAGAGCAGCGAAAAAGGATTATGTGGCTGTAATTATCGATCCGATTTATAAGGTCATCACCGGCGACGAAAACAGCGCGGATCAGATGGCAAATTTCTGTAATCAGTTCGATAAGGTCTGCACAGAGCTTGGGTGCGCAGTGATCTACTGTCACCATCACAGCAAGGGCAGCCAGGGTGGAAAAAAATCCATGGACCGTGCCAGCGGTTCCGGTGTATTTGCCCGCGATCCGGATGCGCTGCTTGACCTGATCGAACTGGAAACGCCGGATGCACTGATGAAACAGGAAGAAAATAAGGCAATATGCACCGCATGCCGGATATATCTGGAAAGCCATCAGATCTATGGATGGGAGGAGGACCTTTCGCAGGATGACCTGCTCAGTGCCTCTGTAATGCTCAATTACTGCGAAAATAAGTTGGATCAATGGCAATGGAACACGCTTTCCCGGCAGGTAGAGGAGACGCGGCAGAGGGTAAAAAAACAGACCGCCTGGAGGATCGATGGAACCCTGAGAGAGTTTCCGAAGTTTGAACCGGTCAATCTCTGGTTTGACTATCCGATTCACCGCATGGACGATGTCGGCAGCTTAAAAGACATTCAGCCGGATGCGGAATTGCCCCCATGGAAAAAGGGTGCAGAGAAGAATAAGAAAAGCGCAAAAGACCGGAAAGAGGAACGGAAGAAAGCAGTTGAAGAAGCTCTGGATGGAAGCAATTTTGGAGATGCACCGTCTGTGGACGATGTGGCAAATTATCTTGGAGTGTCAAAAAGGACAGCCAGGGACCGTATCAATGAGCACGGAGGATACGTCATCGAAGATGGAATTGTTTACAAAAAGGGCAAAAAACATAGGGAGGGGAACACTGAAAGTTAAGACTTCCCCTCCGAGCGGTCTTTGGAGGGAAAGACTGAAAAAAAGACTTCCCCTCACAATGACGCAGAGGGAGGGGAACACTGAAAGTTAAGACTTCCCCCTGTGGAGGGGAAGACACTACCCCTACGGGGTAAATATTTCCCCCTCCGCTACGCGTCGTCACGGGGGTAGGAATGGACGGGCTTAAAGCACAGCCCGCCCGTTCCCTTCCCCCTCCCCGATGACAAGGGCAACAGAAAAGAAAAAAATAAACTTTTTCGATTTAAAGGAGTAAAGTGAATGAGTAGAGACGAATACGAAAAGATCCAAGACGATTTAAGTCATCTTCTCAAGAAACAGGAATATAAAAACATGACTTCAAGGGAAAGACAATCTTACAAAGATGCAGTATTGGCTTGTAAGAGCGTGGTATCAAATTACAACCCGGAAAGGAGATAGAATTTTGGAGACTGCATTTTTTATGTCAATGATCCCTCCAACTGCAACGCATCAGGAAAAACAGGTCAGAGTGGTAAATGGAAAACCAGTGTTCTATGAACCGACAGAGCTGAAGGCTGCCAGGACAAAACTGGAAGCGTACCTTGCGCAGTACGCGCCAGGTGAAAAATATACTGGTCCGATCGAACTGGTATCTACCT
>DWVA01000308.1 GCA_019120475.1 Candidatus Blautia intestinipullorum
AATTTAGTAATTAGAGGAACCTTTAAGGAAACCTCAATGAACTTTGAGAAAGGAGTGGCTTATGAATGTATTTGAAGCTGTAAAAAGGGATGTAACAACCCGACAGGCTGCGGAATTATATGGAATTCCGATCAGTCACAATGGAATGGCACGATGTCCCTTTCACAATGACAAAAACCCAAGTTTGAAAGTAGACAGGAGGTTTCATTGTTTTGGATGCCTGGCCGATGGGGACGTCATTGATTTTGTGAGCATGCTTTATGGATTATCCAGTAAAGATGCAGCGGAAAAATTGGCTGCAGACTTTGGGTGCATCCATGAAAGTAAAAAGAAGAAATCTTGTGTAAAGATGAGAAAGACATTATCCGAGGAATTTCGTTTCCAAAAAGCAGAACAAAAATGTTTCCGTGTGTTTTCCGATTATCTTCATCTTATGAAAAGATGGGAACTGGAATATGCCCCCAGGGCGCCGGAGGAAGAATGGCACCCTTTGTTTTTGGAAGGCCTGCAGAAGAAAAGCATCGTGAGTTATGTCCTGGATATTTTTTTGTATGGTACGCTTCAGGAGAAAGCTGAGATGATCGCAGAGTGTGGGAGGGAGGTAAAAAATCTTGAAAGAAGAATTTCACTCTTTGCCGCAGCCGATCAGAGAGAGAGTAATGCATGCAGCAGAGGAAATCGGAATAGAGGAAACGACGGAACAGGTGAAGGAAATGCTGAAGACGAATCAGAAGGGACAAGTTGCCAACATTCCGGGAAATTACAAAATAATTTTTCTGCATGATCCTGTACTGAAGGGGGCATTCAGCATGAATCTTCTGACAGAGCAGATTGACGTGGTAAAACCGCTGCCCTGGTATCGGGACAGTGTTGCATTAACCGATGTGGATCTGCAGTATTTGATCTTGTACCTGGATGAAAATTATCAGCTGTCTACAGATAAACGAATTGACGGAATCATAAAAGTGGCAGCAAATGAATACCGCCGCCATCCGATCAGAGAGTATCTGGCCAGACTGCAGTGGGATGGGCAGGCAAGAATACGGTATGCACTGCACCATTTTCTTGGAGCAGAAATCAGTGATTATCATTACGAGGTGCTTTTACTTTTTATGCTGGGGGCAATCTCGCGAGTCTTTCATCCGGGAATAAAATTTGATGTTATGCTCTGTCTGGTTGGAGGACAGGGAATTGGAAAATCCACGTTCTTCCGCTTTCTTGCAGTGAAGGATGACTGGTTTTCCGATGATATGCAGAAATTGGATGATGAAAACATTTTCCGAAAACTACAGGGGCACTGGATTATTGAAATGTCGGAAATGATTGCAACCGCTAATGCGAAAAGTATTGAATACATAAAATCTTTTCTGAGCAGGCAGAAAGAAATATATAAAACACCCTATGACCGGCATCCCAAGGATCGCAAGAGACAATGCGTATTTGGCGGTTCCTCAAACTCGCTTGATTTTTTGCCGCTTGACCGGACAGGAAACCGCAGATTTCTTCCGGTAATGGTCCATGCCAAAGAGGCTGAAGTCCACATTTTAGAGAATGAAGCGGAGTCCAGAGCCTATATTGATCAGATGTGGGCGGAGGCGATGGTGATTTATCGAAAAGGAGATTTTAGGCTGAAATTAAGTCCGGCAATAGAGAGCCATCTGAAAGATTATCAAAAAGACTTTATGCCGGAAGATACGAAAGCAGTACGTATTCAGAATTATCTGGATGCGTATCAGGGAAAGACGGTTTGCTCCCTGCAGCTTTTTTATGAAGCCCTCGGACATGCATCTTACGAAGAACCGAAGCAGTATGAAATCCGGGATATCAATTCTATTATGAACAATTCAATCCTTGGTTGGAAAGCGTTTCATAATCCAAGGCATTTTCCCTCACCATATAACCGGCAGAAAGGATGGGAAAGAGTAGAAGGGGCTGACAACAGACAAGCGGAGACGGATGGATTTCAAACAATAACAGAGATGGAAGCCAGGCAGTTGGGCCTGCCGGACCAGTGGCTGAAACCATAAACAAAAGCCAGGTTGTCAGTGAAATGTCATTCCATTGTTCCGGCGGTTGTCCCAGAAAATACAGGAAAAACAATGGTTTAAGGAGAACAGCTTTTGTTGACAACGAAAGCAACAGAAAAATAGAAAAAAGAAAAAGGAAAGAATAAGAAAACAGAATAGACGGTAAAAAAGTTATAACACATCCGTTGTCAGGCTTTGTTGCCAGCCTGGCAGGCGCAAGAATATATCAGAATCAGAAGTGCATCGGCAAAGAGAGGTGGAACGTCTGTGATCAAAAAAGCAGAAACAGTCTGTACAGATAAATACGAAATCCCGGTGTGGCGGAAGTACACCTTAAGTGTACAGGAAGCAGCCAAATATTTCCGTATTGGAGATAAAAAATTGAAAAAACTGATCGATGAAAATCCGAATGCCGAGTTCATTCTCTGGAATGGATCACGCCCTCAGATTAAGCGGAAATTATTTGAGCAGTTCATTGACGAAAAATTATCTGCCATATAAACGAAAAAAGTACACGATGGATTTGGAGCCGGGTTTATGGTATGATAGATGCGTATCATAGCTTGGCTCTTTTCTATGGCAGGCAGATAGAAAGGAGAAATGGAATGTCTGAAGTAAGAAGGGACCATAAAGGCCGGAAATTACTTATGGGAGAGAGTCAGCGAAAGGACGGGAAATATGAATACAAGTATCAGGATGCGCGTGGCAAAAGAAAGACGGTGTACAGTTGGAGACTGACTCCTTCAGACCGGATGCCGGCAGGAAAACGTAATGATATTTCCTTAAGAGAAAAAGAAAAACAGATTCAGAAGGATTTATACAGCAATCTTACACCGGATGGCGGTGATTACACAGTCCTGGATCTTGTAGAGAAGTATATCCGAACGAAGACAGGCGTTCGCCATAATACAAAAGCAAATTATAAGTTTGTGATCAATGTGATCAAGAAAGAGGAATTTGGTCAGAAGCGTATCGATAAAGTCAAAGTATCTGATGCAAAAGAGTGGCTGATTAAAATGCAGCAGGTGGACGGACGTGGCTACAGTTCCATACATACGATCCGAGGCGTTGTAAGACCGGCTTTTCAGATGGCGGTGGATGATGATTTACTGATAAAGAATCCTTTTGAGTTTCAGCTTAGTACGGTTGTCGTGAATGACAGTGCCACACGAAATGCCCTGACACCAAAGCAGGAAAGAGACTTTTTAGAGTTTGTAAAGAATGATAAGCATTTCAGCAAATATTATGATGGAATTTATATTCTGTTTAAAACCGGGCTCCGTATTTCAGAATTTGTTGGATTAACAACGAAAAATCTGGACTTTGAGAACAACAGGATTATTGTGGATCATCAGCTGCAAAGGACAAGAGACATGAAGTATCTCATTGAGGATACCAAAACAGAAAGCGGTATGCGAATGGTTCCTATGACACTGGAAGTAAAGGAGTGTTTTCAGAACATTCTTGCCAACAGAAAGAAACCAAGGATTGAGCCGATGGTCGATGGATATAGCGGATTTTTGTATCTGGACAAAAATGGGAAACCTATGGTGGCGCTGCACTGGGAAAAGTACTTTCAGCATATTCGTGAGAAGTACAATAAAATTTATAGAGTACAGATGCCGCTTGTTACGCCGCATGGTCGAGTTATAATAAGGACAAGTTAGAAAACTCCAGTAAATACAAGGGGTTGCACTAATTTAGTCCTTATTTTTAACTCCCTGAAAAGGGAAAAATAAGGCAGCGCTGTCATTCCAGAATATGAATTATTACAGATCCAGACTGGAAATGGATTTGTGTAAGACAAGAGTAAAAACAACAGAATTATTGTAATTATAGGACTGAATTAGCTCGCATGGAATATAGATTCCGGTTGTCTAATTCAGTCCTCTTTTTGATTGACGACGATGAAAGGTGATGAAAAATGGCTAGAATTATTTCTATTGTAAACCAAAAAGGGGGAACGGGAAAATCCGCATGTACAGCTAATTTAGCAGTAGGATTAGCACAAAAGAATATGAAAGTGTTAATCGTAGATGCAGATCCACAGTCTGATGTATCCGCAGGATTTGGATATCGTGATTGTGATGACAGTAATGAAACACTTACTGCTCTTATGGATGCTGTAATGAAAGATGAAGATATTCCTTCCGACTGTTATATCAGACATCAGGCAGAGGGGATAGATATTATCTGTTCTAACATTGGATTGGCAGGTACAGAAGTGCAGTTGGTAAATGCAATGAGTAGAGAATATGTATTGAAACAGATTTTATATGGTATCAAGGATCAATATGATGCAGTTATCATTGATTGTATGCCATCATTGGGAATGATTACGATCAATGCGCTGGCAGCATCAGATGAAGTCCTTATTCCAGTTGAAGCATCCTACCTGCCAATCAAAGGATTGCAGCAGTTGTTAAAAACAATCGGTAAGGTTCGTAAGCAGATCAATCCGAAGCTGCAAGTCGGTGGGATTCTGTTCACGATGGTCGATGCTCATACAAATGATGCTAAAAATAATATGGAACTTCTCAGAAATGCATATGGAAGTCAAATTCATATCTTTGATAATTATATTCCATTTTCCGTAAGAATGAAGGAAGCAGTCAGAGAAGGACAGAGTATTTTCTCTTATGATCCGAAAGGCAAAGCTACAGAAGCTTATCGGAGAGTGACGGAGGAGGTGCTGAAAGATGCCATCTAAAAAAAGAGCAACTCCCATTTCCTTACAGCCACTTGATGCATTGTTTGGAACAAACGAAGAAACAAACAATGGAATTTGTGAGATAGCAATAGGAAGCCTTCATCCATTTCCAAATCACCCGTTTCAAGTAAAAGATGATAAGAAAATGGAAGAATTATCAGAAAGCATTACACAATATGGCGTGTTGGTTCCTGGTATTGTGCGATTGAGAGAGTCCGGTGGTTATGAGCTGGTAGCTGGTCATAGGCGAAAACGAGCATGTGAACTTGCGGGATTAGAGAAAATGCCTGTTATCATCAAAGATCTTACAGATGATGAAGCGACGGTGATCATGGTAGATTCTAACATTCAACGAGAAGAGCTGCTGATCAGCGAAAAGGCATTCGCTTATAAAATGAAATATGAGGCGTTAAAGCGTCAGGGGAAACGGTCCGATTTAACTTCTTGCCAAGTTGGCAAGAAGTTGGCGGCAGAAGAAGTCAGTCAGAATACAGGGGATAGTTCCAGACAGATTCTTCGGTATATTCATCTGACAGAGTTAATAGCAGAGCTTTTAGAACTGGCAGACGAGAAGAAGCTTCCCTTTAATACAGCTGTTGAAGTTTCATATTTGAGAAGTGAAGAACAACAGATATTGCTTCAGTATATGAGTAATCACAATATGGTACCGTCCATGAAGCAGGCAAAGGAATTGAAGCAGATTTCAAAAGAGCGGATGTTGACGTATTCAGAAATTGACCAGATCTGTATGAATGAAAGTACTGAGAAAGTACAGGTACAGATTCCGGCGAAAAAGCTGAAACAGTATTTTCCGGAGTCATATTCAAAGGCTCAGATGGAAGAAGTGATATTTATGCTCCTGGCATCATGGGCAGAAAAACAATAATATGATATGTGAAATTGGACAGAAGGAATAAAAAGATGATGATAGAAGATGTAATTAAAAAATCAATATTGCCACTGGCATTTATGCTATTTTGGTTCTGGATGGTATCCACCATCATGAAAGTCAGTGGACAGACAGACTTGTTCTGGTGGATATTTCTTTCTGGACTTCCATTTGGAATACATAAAATGCGGCTAATCCTGATCCCAAAAGGAATGGATATAACAGCAACACTTGGGATGGCTGCATTAAGTGTCATCATTGGAGCCTTGATTGGAAGTATCATGATTCCAGTGTATGTAATTCGTGCGGTATATGTTTTCTTACGATATATCATCGGGATATAATTGAATATTTGATAAGAGGCAGGCTTGCGAAAATAAAATCGTAAGCTTGCCTCTTTTTTTGTACCCTAAATCAGGCAATTCGGGGGAAATCCCTTTTGCAAATATATATTCTTGGAGGATTTTTAAGATGAGAGAGCGAATTGAAAGTAAGCATGTAACAAAGGAAATCAAAAGTCAGATGCCAGTGATTCCGGTAGAAATTGTTAAAGAAAGAGGTTGTACGTTCTGCCCGTATTATCTGGGCAATTATGAGAAACAGCCACGCTGTATGATGAAAACCTGTGCCTGGGATGATGAAAATGAACGTTTCCATCCAGTTCTTCGTGAACTGATTCCATTTTACAAAGAGAAGATGGAAAAAGCAGAAGAAAAGTTTCTGGCAATGAAAAAGATTTACACAACGCTGTTAGGAATGTTTGCCGATGAAATGAAGCAGGAAGAGTTGGAAAAAGATGAATGTTACGGATGTGCCTATGGAAAATGTGGACCATGTATCGGTATCTGTTACAAATCAATGAAAGCATAGGAGGGTTAAGCCAATGAATACAACAGTTATTTCCGGGCGATTGGTAAGAAATCCCGGATACAACGAAGTGGAGAATGAAAAAGGACTTCATAAGATTGCCAAGTTTGTTCTGGCAGTTAGAAGAAATTATTCTGATGAAGTCAGTTTTATTCCGGTAAAGGCTTTTGCAAAGAAAGCAGAATTTGTCAGAGATTATCTGATGCAGGGAACGAAGGTCATGGTGGAAGGCGAGATTGTCACAGGCAATTATGAAGATAAGGATACCGGGAAAAAGATCTATACCACGGAAGTGTATGCAAACCGGATTGAATTTGCAGGTGCAAAAATGGTTGACAGACCACCGTTTCCAGAAGATGCGGAAGGGTTCTTAGAGATCCCAGAGGGCATGGAAGAGGAAATGCCGTTTAGATAGAGGAGGATAAAAGATGGTTTCAGTAGCTCAGGCGTATATGGTAGGGCATATGAAAAATGCCGATGGAAGTATCAATAACAAAAATGTAGTGCTGTCAGCAGCATGTGAAGCAGCGGAACTGTTTCAGTGCATGATGTCAGTAAATCAGAAACTGGAGGACTGGCAGAGATTTAACCACACCTTGGAGATGCATCTTAGAAGTGTGGAATGTGAGAAAATCCATGATATCTGTCAGGCGGTATATGGAATGAAACATCCGTCCGATGAACTGGAAGGATTGTATCTGGCAAGAGAGGATGAACAGATATGCCTGCTATACTATCAGGTATTTGTAGGGATGCTGGAAATCAATATTAATTCAGCCGAAGTGCTGTACAAACAGAAGGAGGAAACAATCAATGAGTAAGATGGAGTATATGCCGGTAGATTGTCTGCAGGTGCCAAAGATGCTGTTCCAGGTGGAAAAATTCAAAAATCTGTCAAATACAGCAAAGATTTTATACAGCTTATTTCTGGATCGTTTGAAATTCGCGGTGCAGAATGGCTGGGTAGATCATAACGGAGATCTGTTTGTTATCTATCCAAAAAGCGAAATGAAGAAAGATCTGAATACGACTCGATATGGAGTAGATCAGGCAGTACAGGAACTTGTTAAGATTGGAAAACTGGTGCGTATTGTTCAAAACAATGGAAAGGCGAACCACTTTTATATCAATGATATTTATGAAAATGAGATGGAGGAAGAATCAATGATGACATTAGACAGAATTATGGCAAATATGCCGATGGAAGAAAGAGAAATTATCATGGACAAGATGGTGGCAGCATCCAGAGATATTCTGGGAACAATTGCAGATATGGGATATCTGGATGAATATGAGACACCACTGACTCCTATGGAAGAGCGTGGCTATTACGATGAAGAAGGTAATCTTGATATTGATGCCGTAGAAGCCGATGGCTATGAGTTTGGTATGGATCTGGCATTTGGCGTGTTATCTGTTTGTGAAGGAAAGCCTGAACGTGTGCTGGAAATTCAGAAATATGTAAATGAACAGTATGAGTGTTGCTCTAATAAAAAGTTTATGAAAGTTCTGGAAACGATCACACGAATGAATGGAAACGAGGAGGTTTATATTGAGGATATGTATGCCTGCAATAAAGAAGCAAGGAATTATTATCTGAGTGAGTTAATGATGTGCTTCAACTTTGTGTTTAATGAGATGTGTCATGGAACAGGCAGTGCAGCAGGGTGTGATTTTAATAATGAGGAAGAATAGGAAATAAATTATGGCAGATTTTGAATACTTCAGAGCAGAAGAATCTGACCAGTTTTCTTTTTTTCGGATACCCAAAGCTCTGTTCACAGAAAAAGAGTTTGCAAGCCTGTCCACAGACGCAAAGCTCCTTTACGGAATTCTGCTTGATCGAATCAGCCTATCCAAGAAAAATGGCTGGATCGACAGTGATGGTTATGTCTATATCATTTACACGATCGCAGAATTACAGGAGCTGTTGCGAATGTCGCATACGACAGTGACAAAGCTTCTATATGAGCTTGACAGTGTGCATGGGATTGGATTGATTGAACGATATCGGCAGGGAAATAATCGTCCTTCTGTCATATACGTGAAAAATTTTGTGAAACGGATCAGAGGAAAGCCAGTAAGATACTTTGCTTCTGGAACGCCAGAAACTGGAAATCCAGACTGCAAGGAATTGGAAATCCGGATTGCAAGAAACTGGAAGTCCGGAACGTGGAAGTCCGGAACGCAAAAAAATAGAAGTCCGGACTGCAAGAATCTGGATGGAAGTAATACTAAGATAAATAAGACTGAAAAGAATCATACTGATAAGAGTAAGAGCAATACTCCCGCTTTGGAAGAAAAATTCAGTCAGTATGGTAGATTTAAAAATGTTATTTTGTCGGAAGCTGAACTGCAGGAGTTGATGGCACAATTTCCATGGGATTACCAGAAGCGGATTGATCATCTTTCTGTTTATATGAAATCCAGTGGAAAAGAGTATCAGAATCATTTTGCAACAATCTGTCTTTGGGCAGAACGGGATGGAGTCAGGGCAGGAATGGACAAATATGAATTTCAGGAAGGAGAAAGCCTGTGATGGAAAATAAAGTAACAGCAGATTATCTGGACGAAGAGGGATGTCTTCATTGTGGCATCTGCGGAAGAAGAAAACAGATGAAAGTCAGTCTGATGGGATTTGAGCATGTAGTATCCTGTTTGTGCGAATGCGAGGTAAATGCCAGGCAGGAACTAGATGAGAAGATGCAGCGGGAAGAAGCACAGCGGCAGCTTTATCAGAGAAAATCCGTCGGACTTCGGGAAAGAAGATTCTGGGAATGGAAATTTGAAAATGACAATGGAAGCAACCAGAAGATAGTAATTGCCAGGCAGTATGTAGAAAACTGGACAGATATGAAGAGGAAAAATGTAGGACTGCTTCTGATGGGACCAGTTGGAACCGGGAAGAGTTTCTTTGCAGGCTGTATTGCAAATGCACTTTTGGAACAGGGAGAACGTGTCATGATGACGAATTTTTCCAGGATCCTAAATGAAATGACCAGCTATCAGGCTGATAAGAATCAGATTATACAAAATCTTGTGGATTATCCGCTGTTGATTATTGATGATTTAGGTATAGAACGAAATTCCGAGTTTGCTTTGGAGCAGGTCTATAATGTGATAGACAGCCGTTATTGTAAAATGCTTCCGCTGATCGTAACAACGAATCTGGGACTGAATGAAATGAAATCCACAGATTTAGATACTGCCCATCAGCGTATTTACAGCAGAATACTTGAAATGTGTGTTCCCATCTATTGTGGTGGAGAAGATAAGAGAAAAGAAGAAGGGACAGAAAAACTCGTACAGGTGCAGAACCTGATTACCGGTTAATCTGTCCTTTTTTATTGAAGGGGGTGATTGCCATGATTACAGATCTGGACAGCAGTTGAATCGCTGAAAGGAGGGAAAAGTCATGCAGGAAGAGGTAACTCAGAAAACGGTCACGTTCTGTATTCGGGCTACTAAGATTACGGCAGACCTGTTGAAAAAGGTTCTTGTTGCGTATCTGCGTCATCAGAAGCAGAAATCAGTAGAGAAGAAAGCACAGAAAAATCAGCCGAAACAGGGAAAGGTCACGGTAAAAGAGCTGGCAAAACAGAATGCCGGGATGGTCAATATCGAGATCACGGACAAAAATATCAAGTCCTTTGAACGGTATGCCAGAAAATACGGGATCAATTATGCTCTGAAAAAAGACAAGAGCAAAGAGCCTCCGGTTTATCTGGTATTTTTCAAGGGACGTGATCAGGATGCCCTCAATGCTGCTTTCCGTGAGTTTTCCCAGAAACAGATTCAAAAAGCGAATAAACCTTCCATTCATAAGCGTCTTGCAACTTACAGAGCAATGATGCCAAAGAAGACGAAGGACAAAGTAAAGAACCGGCATCAGGAGCAGAGTCGATGAAAAAGCAAATCGGTAAAAATCTGATGCAGAAGTGGAAGAATAAGGCTGGGGTCAAGCTGTCCGCCCTGGATAAAAAGAAACTGGTTCTTACAAATCTTCCCTATGTTCTGACCGCTTTTTATGCGAACCGGGCATCCTGCTTATACAGGAGCAGTCCCGGAGAAGATATAGGGAACAAACTGTTATATGCGATGGAACATGCAGATCGGATCTTTGCGGGTCTTCTGTTAAGTTTTGACTTGAGAGATCTATTGGTTGGAGTTACTGTCGCAGTAATTTTGAAACTATTGGTTTGGCAGAAACAGTCAGATGCAAAGAAACTCCGGAAGGGAATCGAGTATGGTTCAGCCAGATGGGGAACGGCAGAGGATATCAAGCCTTATATGTCAGATAATCCTTGGATGAATATTCCGTTGACAGCAACAGAAGCACTGACTATGGAAAGCCGACCAAAACAACCGAAATATGCAAGAAATAAAAATATTGTGGTTATAGGCGGTAGTGGTTCAGGTAAGACACGGTTTTTTGTGAAGCCGTCAATTATGCAGATGAACTGTTCCATGGTCATTACAGATCCCAAAGGCGGTTTAGTGGAGGAATGTGGCAAGTTATTGGCAAAAGGACCGCCGATGCGGGATAAAGATGGGAATGTTATTAAAAATAAGGCTGGAAAAGTGATACACGAGCCATATGTGATTAAGGTTCTGAATACCATCAATTTTTCCAAATCTCTTCATTACAATCCATTTGCTTATATACGGTCTGAAAAAGATATCCTGAAGCTGGTGACAACAATCATTGTTAATACCAAAGGCGAAGGGGAAAAAGCTTCCGAAGATTTTTGGGTGAAAGCAGAGAAGCTGTTGTACACAGCATTGATTGCTTTTATCTGGTATGAGGGGGATGAAGAGGAAAAGAACCTGAATACCCTTTTGGATCTTTTGAATGAAAGCGAAACCCGTGAAGAGGATGAAACTTACCAGAATCCAGTGGATATGATGTTCCAGGAACTGGAAGAAAGAGATCCGCAGCACTTTGCGGTCAGACAGTATAAAAAATACAAAATGGCCGCTGGCAAAACTGCCAAAAGTATTCTTATTTCCTGTGGTGCGAGGCTGGCACCATTTGATATCGCAGAACTCCGTGAGATCATGTCTTATGATGAAATGGAACTGGATAAGATCGGAGACAGGAAGACAGCCTTGTTTTTGATTATGTCCGATACAGATACAACCTTTAACTTTGTGATTGCCATGTTACAGTCACAGCTTTTCAATCTGCTTTGTGACAAGGCAGACGATGTATATGGCGGAAGACTTCCGGTGCATGTGCGTGTCATTGCTGACGAGTTTGCCAACATCGGGCAAATTCCTCAGTTTGACAAGCTGATTGCAACCATCCGAAGCAGGGAAATCTCTGCTTCTATTATTTTGCAGTCACAGAGTCAGCTAAAGGCAATGTATAAGGATAGTGCAGATACTATTCTGGGTAACTGTGATACCACACTATTCCTTGGTGGAAAAGAGAAAACTACTTTAAAGGAAATGAGTGAGCTTCTGGGGAAGGAAACCATTGACCTATATAACACTTCGGAAACGAGGAGTAATCAGAAGTCTTTTGGATTGAATTACCAGAAAACGGGCAAACAGCTGATGACAGAAGATGAGATTGCAGTCATGGATGGAGGAAAATGTATCCTGCAGATTCGTGGCGCCAGACCATTCTTTTCGGAAAAATATGATATCACGAAACACAAAAATTATCGGTATCTTGCAGATGAAAACGAGAAAAACCGGTACAAAGTAGAGAAAGAGTTAAATCCGCAGTACACACCGAAACCCGAAGAAGAGGTGGAGGTAATTCAGGTGGATTTGTCGGAGTAACCTTGGGAATGAACGAAAAATAATAAGGAAAGGAATAACTGACATTGGGTGCGCCGGCTTTTTAGTCGGTGTTTTTTCATTCCCGTAAACACCTGAAAGAAGTCAGTTTTGGT
>DWVA01000309.1 GCA_019120475.1 Candidatus Blautia intestinipullorum
AGAAATAAAGCTTACAAGAGCCATATCTTAACAAAGAAATCTCAGAAGAGAAAGAGAAATCTGAGAAAGGCCACTGTTGTTGATTCTACAAACCTTAAGAATGTAAGGAAATCACTGCCTTATTTATAAGAAATAAGAGAAGAAGAACAGGAGGAAATTAAGAAATGGCAAGAATTAAAGGCGGATTAAACGCAAAGAAAAGACATAATCGTACACTGAAGCTGGCAAAGGGCTACAGAGGAGCCCGTTCTAAACAGTATAGAATCGCAAAACAGTCTGTAATGAGAGCGCTTGCAAGCTCCTATGCAGGAAGAAAGCAGAAAAAACGCCAGTTCAGACAGCTCTGGATCGCACGTATCAACGCTGCAGCAAGAATGAATGGTCTTTCCTACAGCAAAATGATGCATGGCCTGAAAGTCGCAAACATCGATATCAACAGAAAGATGCTTGCAGAGATGGCTGTCAACGATGCAGAGGGCTTCGCAGCACTGGCAGAGATCGCAAAAAAAGCAGTAGCATAAGAAGGTTTTATGCCCTGATGAGAGGCCGCGGCACCGGAAGGTTGCCGCGGTTTTTTTGAAGAAAATTATAAAATTTATATAAATTTCCACTTGCAATCAAAAATACATAATGCTATAATCAAATACATTAAAGCATTAGCGAACGAAAGTCAGAGGGGAAAGCCAAAGCCGGCTGGGATTCCAGTGGGCTTTTTTAACCTTATTTGCGGTATAAGTCAGATAGGACCGATGGCAGTCGTTATCATTTTTAAGGAGGAGATTTGTTATGAGAAACTGGAAAAAAGCATTTGGCGTAACAGCCGCAGTTGCTATGGCTGCAGCTGCAATGGTGCCTACTACTGTTTTTGCAGATGAAGAGGAAACCTTCAAGATCGGCGTGATCGGACCTATGACCGGCGATTACGCGCAGTATGGTACAAACGTATATAACGCAGCCGTACTTGCCGCAGAGGAAATCAATGCAAACGGCGGCTTTAACGGATATCAGATCGAGATCCTGGATGCAGGAGACGATATGGGCGATCCGGAGAAGGCAGTAAACGCTTACAACGACCTTCTTGACAAGGGAATGCAGATGCTGGACGGCACTGTTACTTCCGCGCCCTGTATCGCAGTAGGCGCAGAGGCAGCGGAGAGCACCTTCCTGTTTACACCTTCCGGAACAGCGGTAGACTGCATCACAGCAGGCTCCAACGAGTTCCGTATGTGTTTCACAGACCCCATGCAGGGAACGAAATCCGCACAGTTCATTTCCGAACATGAGCTTGCTACAAAGGTAGCTATTCTTTATGACTCTATGGCTGACTACAACGTAGGTATCCATGATGCCTTTGTAGAAGCAGCAGGAGAGTACGGCCTGGAAGTTGTTGCAGACGAGGCTTACACAACAGACAGCAACACAGACTTCTCTGTACAGCTTTCCAAGATCAAAGACAGCGGCGCAGAGCTTCTGTTCCTTCCGAACTACTATTCTGACAATGCGCTGATCCTTCAGCAGGCGTCTGAAGCCGGCATGGATGATATGACGATCTTCGGCGTAGACGGTATGGACGGTATCCTCAGCGTAGAAAACTTTGATACTTCTCTTGCAGAAGGCGTTATGCTCCTGACACCATTCTCCGCAACAGGCGAGGACGAGGCTACTCAGAACTTTGTAAACGCATACAAAGAAGCATACAACGGCGAAACACCGAACCAGTTTGCGGCAGATTCCTATGATGTTATCTATGCTATGCAGCTTGCAGCGAACGAAGCCGGCATTACACCGGATATGTCCAACGAGGATATCAGCGCCGCAATGTCAGAAGCGATGCTGAACATCGAGCTTGACGGCCTTACCGGAAAAGCAAAATGGACAGAAGACGGCGAATGCGATAAAGAGCCGAGAGCTTTCGTTATCCAGGACGGCGTTTATGTAGAGGTTGAATAATCAAGAAAGCAATTACTGCTGATTTTGGGGACGGAGGACGGTTTCCTGCAAAAAAGGAACGTCCTCCTTTCTCTATGCGGAGATAAACTTACTTTAAGAGGTGCACTATGAGTTTTATATCTTACTTAAAAGATGGAATTAACCTGGGCAGTATCTATGCGATCATCGCTCTTGGCTATACAATGGTGTACGGTATTGCAAAGATGCTGAATTTTGCTCACGGCGATGTGATCATGGTAGGAGCCTTTGTGATCCTTACCGCCATCACCGGAGCTGGAATGTCTCCTGTTCTGGCGGTGCTGCTGTCTGTCGTATTCTGTACAGTTCTCGGCGTAGTGATCGAGAAAGTGGCGTACCGTCCTCTGAGGAAGGCATCCTCCAATCTTGCGGTGCTGATCACGGCTATCGGCGTCAGCTATCTGCTTCAGAATGTGGCGCTGCTGATCTTCGGAGCAGATGCGAAAAGCTTTGTGACAGTGATCAATGTGCCGTCTTTGAGCCTGTTCGGCGGAGAACTGGTGATCAAAGGAATTACTATCGTAACAGTACTTACCTGTATTGTTATTATGGTCGCTCTTACTCTTTTTGTACAGAAAACAAAACCGGGACGCGCGATGCAGGCGGTTTCCGAAGACCGTGACGCAGCCCAGCTTATGGGAGTAAACGTAAATGCCACAATTTCCCTTACCTTTGCCATCGGTTCCGGTCTTGCGGCCATTGCAGGCCTTCTGCTCTGTTCCGCATATCCTACGCTGACTCCTTATACAGGAGCCATGCCTGGCATCAAAGCCTTTGTAGCGGCTGTATTCGGCGGCATCGGTTCTATTCCGGGAGCAATGGTGGGAGGAATCCTTCTGGGCATCATCGAAATCTTCGGAAAGGCTTATATTTCCTCACAGGTGGCGGACGCGATCGTCTTTGCCGTTCTGATCATCGTACTCCTTGTAAAACCAACAGGACTGTTCGGAAAGAATATCCAGGAGAAAGTGTAAGGTGGCCGGTATGAAGAATAAGATGAACAAAACAACAAAAAACAACTTTATTACTTATGGAATCGTGATTGTCCTGTTCGTAGTGGTACAGATCCTGTCATCCACAGGAAATCTTTCCAGACTGCTTACCGGACTTCTGGTTCCTCTGTGCGTGTATGTCATCGCCGCAGTATCTTTGAACCTTGTGGTAGGATTTTCCGGAGAACTGAGCCTTGGCCATGCGGGATTTATGTGTGTGGGCGCTTATTCCAGCGCACTGTTTTCCCATATTGCCGCCGACACTATTCCGACGGTCCCCAGATTTATCCTGGCGATCCTGGTAGGCGCGGCAGTGGCAGGCATTTTCGGAATCATCATCGGTATTCCTGTGCTGAGACTGCGGGGAGACTATCTGGCTATCGTTACCCTGGCTTTTGGTGAGATCATCAAGAACCTGATCAATATCATGTATGTAGGTGTGGATAAAAACGGGCTTCATGTAGCGGCAAGCTCCGCGGGGATCAAGCTGGAAGCAGGCGGAAAGCAGATCCTCAAGGGCGCTCTTGGCATTTCCGGAACCGCTACTCTTTATAAAGATATCAAGGACTATTTCTTTCCTATCGGGGTGGTTCTTGTCCTGATCACCTTATTTATTGTACAGAACCTGGTTCATTCCAGAAGCGGCCGGGCGATCATGTCCACCAGAGACAACCGGATCGCGGCGGAGTCCGTAGGAATCAATGTGACAAAATACAAGCTTCTTGCTTTTACTGTTTCCGCAGCCCTGGCAGGCGTAGCGGGAGTGCTTTACTCTCATAACCTTTCCATGCTGAAGGTATCAGTATTTGACTACAATATGTCTATCCTGATCCTGGTGTATGTAGTTCTGGGCGGTATCGGAAGTCTCAGAGGATCCATGATCGCGGCGATCATTCTCTATGCTCTTCCGGAGCTGCTCCGCGGATTCTCAAACTACCGTATGCTGATCTACGCTATCGTGCTGATTGCCATGATGCTCTTTAACTGGGCTCCGGCGGCCAGAAACTGGAGAAGCCGCGTGATGGAAAAGATCCGGGGCGGAAATAAGAAAAAGGAGGCGGCTTGATATGGCGATGCTGGAAGTAAATCATTTATCTATTCAGTTCGGCGGTCTTCGGGCCGTTGACGGTTTTCATGTAAATATTGAAAAAGGAGAGCTCTATGGTCTGATCGGGCCAAACGGCGCAGGAAAGACCACTATTTTCAATCTCCTTACCGGAGTATATAAGCCTACAGAGGGGATCATCAAGCTGGACGGGCAGGATATTACGGGAAAAAATACCATCGAGATCAATAAAACAGGAATTGCCCGTACTTTTCAGAACATCCGTCTGTTCAAAGATATGCCTGTGCTGGACAATGTAAAAGTGGGGCTTCACAATCATCATACCTACTCAACGCTGACGGGAATCCTCCGTCTGCCGAAATATTTCAGAGTAGAAAAAGAAATGAACGAGCGGGCTATGGAGATCCTGAAGGTGTTTGATCTTGACAAGGAAGCCGATACTCTTGCGGGAAATCTTCCGTACGGCAAGCAGCGTAAACTGGAAATCGCCAGGGCCCTTGCCACAGATCCGAAGCTTCTTCTTCTGGACGAGCCGGCGGCGGGCATGAACCCCAACGAGACACAGGAACTGATGGATACGATCCGCTTTGTAAGAGAGCATTTCCAGATGACGATCCTCCTGATCGAACACGATATGAAGCTGGTAGGCGGTATCTGCGAAAGACTGACAGTACTGAACTTCGGACAGGTCCTGGCAGAAGGCGAGACCTCTGCCGTGCTGAACGATCCGGCGGTTATTACTGCATATCTGGGAGAATAGGAGGAACGGAACAATGGCAATGTTGGAAGTAAAGGACCTCCAGGTCTATTACGGTGTAATCCAGGCGTTAAAAGGCATTTCCTTTGAAGTAAACCAGGGAGAAGTCATCGCCCTGATCGGCGCCAACGGCGCGGGAAAAACAACAACTCTTCAGACACTTACCGGGATCATCCCGTCCAAGGCCGGAAAAATTTCCTTTGAGGGAAAGGATATCACAAAAACTCCGGCTCATAAGATCGTGGAGATGGGCATGGCTCATGTTCCGGAGGGCCGCCGCGTATTTGCGGACATGACAGTTTATGAAAATCTTCTGATGGGAGCTTACACCCGGAAAGATAAAAACGAAATCGCCCAGAGCCTGGAAAATGTATATAAAAGATTCCCGAGACTGAAGGAACGTAAGAATCAGCGGGCGGGTACTCTTTCCGGAGGCGAGCAGCAGATGCTTGCCATGGGACGGGCGCTTATGAGCAAGCCGAGGATCATTCTGATGGACGAGCCGTCTATGGGTCTTTCTCCTATCTTTGTAAACGAGATCTTCGATATTATCAAAGAGGTCAGCGAAGGGGGAACCACAGTTCTTCTTGTTGAGCAGAATGCGAAAAAGGCTCTTTCCATTGCGGACAGAGCATATGTAATGGAGACAGGAAACATTACCCTCAGCGGAAAAGCGGAAGACCTTCTGAATAATGAATCTGTCCAGAAAGCGTATCTGGGAGAATAAATAAGTTCTGCGCGGAGGAATGGTATCCGCGCAGGATGGAACGAGGAGGAGCAAAAATGGAAAATATTGTAATTTCAATAGCAAGGCAGTATGGAAGCGGCGGACGTACTGTGGGCGAGATGCTGGCGAAGAAATTAGGAATTTCCTATTACGATAAACAGATCATCCGCATGGCCTCTGACGAAAGCGGGATCGATCTCAGTCTTTTCGGAAAAGTGGAGGACGGAGCAAAGGTGAAACCTTCTCTGTTCAATAAGACCGGCCTTTATAAAGGAGAACTGATCCAGCCGGACAGCCGGGAATTTATTTCCGATGAGAATATCTTTAATTATCAGGCAAAGATCGTCCGTGATCTTGCGGAAAAGGAGTCCTTTGTGATCGTCGGCCGCTGCGTCAACTATGTGCTGAAGGACCGTCCAAACACCCTTCGCGTCTTTATTCACGCGCCCTGGGAATACCGTGTGGAGCAGGCTTCCCAGAAAATATCCGGCTCCAGGGAAGACGTGGAAAAGTTTCTTCTTAAGGATGATAAAAGAAAGAAAGATTACTACCGTAAATTTGCCGGCGGAGTATGGAACGACGCTACAAATTACGATCTGTGCCTGAACAGCAGCAAGCTGGGATTTGAGAAATGTGTGGAAGCTATTGAGGCTCAGCTTAAGATCATGCTGGATAAATAAAAACGACAGAAATAGTACCGTCTGTTTCCTAGGGAAAACAGACGGTATTTTTCTGCGATTCTTTTTCATATAATATATTTTGAAAAAGAAGAGGCGCCTTCTGTATGACATGGAAAAGACTTTGGCTTATTTCGGCGGTTATGACGATACTGCTTGGGGCGTTTCATAGCGCCGGAACAGAAATGCTGAAAAAAACGGCGGGAAAGGCGGAAGAAGAGACGTTTCAGGAGGGACAGGAGGAAAACAGGCCGCTGGCAGCGCTGACTTTTGACGACGGCCCAAGCGCGGAATATACGCCCCGGCTTCTTGACGGTCTGAAGGAAAGAAATATCAAAGCCTCTTTCTTTCTTCTTGGACGAAATATACCGGGGAATGAAGAAATTGTGGAAAGAATGCAGGAGGAAGGCCATCTGATCGGCAATCATACCTATAATCATGTGCAGTTAAGCGCCATATCAGAGGCGGAAGCCAGGGAGGAAATACTGAAGACCAACAATATTATTTATGAAATCACAGGGAACTATCCGCAGTATATGCGCCCTCCCTTCGGCTCCTGGAAAAAGAACCTGGAGCTTTGTGTGGAAATGATTCCTGTATTCTGGAATATTGATACAATGGACTGGAAGAGCCAGGATGTTTCTTCTATCCTGAACATTGTTTTTGCGGAAGCGGAAGATGGAGCGATCATCCTTATGCATGATGAGTATGAGACCAGCGTAGAGGCGGCCCTGCAGATTGCGGATCATCTTATGAAAGAGGGATACGAATTTGTCACAGCAGATCGGCTGATCGTTCCGTAATGGCAGATACCGCTATGGTAAGACTTGCTTTTTTCTGCATTTTTCGTTATACTGTACTTTATTAAATGACTGTGTACAAAGGAGTTATAAGGTATGAATCGGTTCTTCAGCATGGACAACAAGTTTTTTGTTTTTATGGGAAAGGTGGCGGATCTCTGTCTTTTGAACCTGGTCTGTCTTGCCTGCTGTATACCTATTATCACTGCGGGAGCTTCCCTGACGGCTCTGTATTATGTAACGCTGAAAATGGTAAGAAACGAGGAGGCTTACATTTTCCGGAGCTTTTTTAAATCTTTCAGACAGAATTTCAAGCAGGCGACGATCATCCATCTGATCATGGTTGCTGCGGCAGTCCTGCTTTTTCTGGACACCAATATCGTAAAGGCCATGAATCAGCCGGCCTCCAGCATCATGTCGGTGATCTTTGCCGTATTTACGCTGCTGTACGCCATGATCCTTCTGTATCTGTACCCGATTCTCTCAAAATTTTATAACTCTGTGAAGAATACTTTCAGAAACGCGGTTCTGATGTCCATACGCCATCTGCCTTATACGATCCTTATGCTGATCATCAGTATCCTTCCGATCCTGATCTTTTTTGTTCCGTCTCTTCAGATACAGATGACACTGATACTTTTATTCATCCTGTTTGGATTTGCCGTTATTGCGTACTGCAATTCCTTCTTCTTTGTCAAAATCTTTGATAAATATATTCCGGAAGAGGAGCAGGAAGCAGACGGAGGAATTTCCTGATGGAGCATGTAAGGGGAACGGAAAAAAGAACTCCCTGCAGGAACTGGAATGGAAAGCCCTACCGCTCCCTGGACTATATGCTCAGGGAGCGTTTTGGCGAAAAGGTGTATAAGGTGACTTTGAACGGAGGAATGTCATGTCCCAACAGGGACGGGACTCTCGGGAGCAGAGGATGTATTTTCTGCAGCGCGGGAGGAAGCGGCGATTTCGCCGCGGACGCTTCTCTGTCCGTTACAGAGCAGATAGACAGTCAGATCTCTCTTTTGTCCGAAAAACGTCCTATACAGAAATACATCGCGTATTTTCAGGCGTATACAAATACCTACGGTCCTGTAAACTATCTGCGGGAAATTTACGAGGAGGCTCTTTCCCATCCGGGGATCGTGGCGATGTCCATAGGGACGCGGCCGGACTGCCTCGGACGGGACGTACTGGAACTTCTGGAAGAGATGAATGCCATTAAGCCGGTGTGGGTGGAACTGGGGCTTCAGACTATACATGAAAAAACAGCCAGGTATATCAGGAGAGGTTATGAACTGTCCTGCTTTGAAGAAGCGGTGGATAATCTGCGGCGGATAGGGATCGAGGTAATCGTCCACACCATATTGGGACTTCCGGGAGAAAGCCGGAAGGATATTCTGGAGACTATGGAATATCTGAACCATAAAGACATACAGGGGATAAAACTTCAGCTTCTTCATGTTCTGAAAGGGACAGATCTTGCATATGATTATTCCGCAGGGAAATTCAAAGTTTATGAGAGAGACGAATACCTGGATATTGTGACAGACTGTCTGGAACATCTGAGACCGGATATTGTGATCCACAGGATCACAGGAGACGGACCAAAGGATCTTCTGCTGGCGCCGCTCTGGGCAGGCAGAAAAAGAGAGGTTCTCAATATGCTCCACCACCGGATGAAGGAGAGGGAAAGCTATCAGGGAAAACAGTATATGCCGCGGCAGTGACAAGTTCTCCGGGAAAAGAATGAGGTGAAAAGATGTCGGATGTATTTACACTTTATAAACTGATTGTTTTGTATATGGCGCAGCAGTCAAGGGAAGAATTGACAAATTCCCAGATTTCGCAGTTTGTTCTGGACAGAGACTATACAGACTATTTTCATCTGCAGCAGGTGCTGTCGGAATTGGTAGAAACCGGACTTCTGAAAAAAAGAACAGTATCCAACAGTTCCCATTATGAAATTACGGAAGAGGGAAGCAAAACTCTTTTCTACTTTGAGAAGGATCTGTCGTCAGAGATTAAGAAAGAGGTAGAAGAATTTCTGAAGGACTGCGGAGTGCAGGCGGAACAGAGGATCCAGACGCCTGCCGACTATTTTGAAACTCCGCAGGGGGGATACGCGGTGCGCTGCCAGTATATTGAGAAGGATACCACCATACTGGATCTGACGCTGAGCGCGCCGAATCTGGAAGCTGCCCGGGCAATCTGCCGGAACTGGCCGAAGAAAAGCCCGGACATCTATGCCGCTGTTATGGGAGAGCTTATCTAAGCTTCTCCCTTTATTTTTTTCAAACGTTCTTTGAGAGTCTTTTCATATCCCATATCGCTGAGCTCATAAAAATGTTCGCCTTCAATTTCAGAGGGAAGATACTGCTGTTTTACATAGTGATCAGGGTAATTGTGCGCGTATTTATAGCCGATGCCCCGTCCAAGCTGTTCGTGGCCTCCGTAATGGGCGTCCTGAAGATGGGGAGGAACTGTTGTTTTGATGCGTTTTACAGACTCCATAGCTGCGGAAATGGCATTTACGGCAGAGTTGCTTTTGGGTGCGCAGGCCATATAAGCGGCAGCCTGTGAAAGGATGATCTGCGATTCGGGCATACCGACGCGTTCCACTGCCTGAGCAGCCGCTGAAGCCACGCAGATTGCCTGCGGATCGGCGTTTCCGATATCCTCGGAAGCGAGGATCATGATCCTTCTGGCGATGAATTTCACATCTTCGCCGGCATACAGCATTTTTGCCAGATAGTACACAGCAGCGTCGGGGTCGGAACCGCGCATGCTTTTGATAAAGGCGGAGATAATATCGTAGTGGTTATCCCCGTCTTTGTCGTAGTGGACCACACGTTTCTGAATACATTCTGAAGCTACATCAAGGGTCAGATGAATGTAGCCGTCAGAAGACCGCGGAGTAGTAAGGATTCCAAGCTCAACGGCGTTCAGCGCGTTTCTGGCGTCTCCTCCGGCCATATCGGAAAGAAATTCCAGAGCGTCCGTTTCAATGACAGCCCGGTAATTTCCCATTCCTTTGTCACAGTTGTTTACTGCGCGCAGGATCAGCTCACGGATATTGTCCTTGCTGAGAGGTTTCAGTTCAAAAATGATAGACCGGGACAAAAGCGCGCTGTTGACCTCGAAATACGGATTCTCCGTGGTCGCGCCGATAAGAATAAGAGTACCGTCTTCCACAAACGGCAGAAGATAATCCTGCTGTCCTTTGTTAAAACGATGGATCTCGTCAATAAAGAGGATTGTTTTCTTGCCGTACATGCCCAGACGGTCCTGCGCTTTTTTCACAACGGCTTCCATATCCTTTTTACCGGCGGAAGTAGCGTTGATCTGGGTAAAGTCAGCGCTTGTGGTGCTGGCGATCACCCGGGCCAGAGTAGTTTTGCCTGTTCCGGGAGGTCCGTAGAAGATAACAGAGGTCAGCTTATCCGCCTTTATGGCGCGATAAAGCAGCTTGTCTCTGCCGACGATATGCTCCTGTCCCACCACTTCGTCCAGGCTGGAGGGACGCATACGGGATGCCAGGGGGGATTCCTTATCCAGGGTTTTCGATTTTGCGTATTCAAATAGATCCATAATGCTATCTCCATTCCTGTTAATCGTACATTTGTTCTATACCAGTATACTTGATTTCAGAAAGGATTTCAACTGGAATTACAAGGCCTGAAGTCTGCTGCGGCCGGAATGCGGCGCTATGTTCCGCTAAAGCAAAAAAGAGCTTGCTTCTCACATGTTAAAGTGTTAAAATGTGAGGAGCGATATTGAGGAAAAGAACTAAAGGAGCTGACATTATGGGTAAGAAAATCAGAACTGAAGAGGTGGATCATCTATTTGAAGCGATTCTCTGTCTGAAAAATAAGGAGGAGTGCTACACATTTTTTGAAGATGTATGTACCATTAACGAACTCCTCTCCCTGTCTCAGCGTTTTGAGGTGGCAAAAATGCTTACTGATAAACGTACATACCTGGATATTTCGGAAAAGACAGGAGCTTCCACGGCCACGATCAGCAGGGTCAACCGTTCCCTCAATTATGGAAACGACGGTTACGAAATGGTATTCTCAAGACTGAGAGAAAAGGAAGCGAAGAAAAAGGAAGCGGAGGAAGCCGAATAAATCCGTGTTTTCCGGAAAATATGTCCGGATGATTTCTTCAAATATGGATACAAAAAAGCAGTATGCCGGTCAGGAAGGAAATTCCAGTCTCCGGTATACTGCTTTTTCAATGTTTCAGGATGCGGGAGAAGGGGAGGCAGGAGAAACCTGGGGGACGGAAGAGGGCTGTGTTTCGGAAGAAACAACAGTGCTGAAATACTCGTCGATCCCGTCTGCGATGCTCTGAGCCATAAGCGTATGATTGGCAGTGTCGGTAATATAAAGATCGTCGCCCTGGTTGCTCATAAAACCCATTTCCAAAATGGCTACAGGGACAGTACTCCAGTTGGTTCCCGTCATTGTGTCGGCAGAGATCACTCCCCGGTTCTGAAGGCCTGTAGCCGAGCAGTAATGCTCCAGGATACAGGAGGCCAGCGTATTGCTGTTCTCGATCAGAACAGGATCCAGATGGGTATTGGAAGAGGTAGGCGCCATGGTAAGGGCTCCTGCGGCTGAGGAACTGCCGTCGCTGTTTGCATGGATCCGCACAGTAATGTCCGCCGCTTCTCTGGTGGCAAGTTCCGCCCTTTCCTTATTGCTGATTGCCGTATCGTTGTCTGTCCGCGTCATGACGACTCTGTATCCTCTTTCGGAAAGTTCCTGTTCAAGAGCAAGAGATACCTGAAGGTTTACCTCGTACTCCGGAACGCCGGAATAGGAGCCCTGGGTTCCGGTAGTGGCTTTTGCCTTTGTCTCCGACGAGCCGGGAGCCATCGGTTCCTGGGCGCTCATATCTACCCAGGATCCCTGATGGCCAGGATCAATGACAACAGTCAGCCCGTTGCCGCTGAAAGCGGAAGAGGAAGAAGAGGGAGGCCCGATCACAGCCTGTCCCTTTTCACTTTCGTAAGTGGTATCCGGAGAGGCTGCGGCGGAAACAGAAAATGCGGTCAAAAGAGCTGCAAAAAGAAATATCTGGGAAAATTTTTTCATGATCGGTTCCTCCTGGCGAACATTCTATTTTACAAAGAATTGCTTCCTTTATGATAAGCTAAAATAAAGAATTTGAAAAGTACAGATTTTTGATATTTAAAATACTTGCATCTAATATGAAATAAAATTATAATAATAACATAAAAACACAAGAAAATCCTTTAGATATTATAGATGCTTTGCACAAAAATCCATCAGAGAAGGAATGAAACAGAAAGATGCATCATTGGTCAGCAAAAACAGCGGGAATGGTACTGGCAGCGTCCATTCTTGCCCTTACACAATTAAGCTGCGGGCCTGAAAAGACAGAGGAGCCTGTTTCGCAGACAGCGGAGGCTCCGGCTGTGACTGAACCGGAAACGGCAAAGGAAGAATCCGGAGAAACCGCAGGTCCGGCGCTGCCAAGTCCGTCAGAGAGTCCAAAGGCGGAGCCATCACCGGAACAGCCGGAAATCTCACCCACACCTGCCGCGGAGGATGAAGGCGGAGAAGTGTCGGAGGGCGAAGGGACCTTGTCTCCTCCTTCTGAATCGGCACCGGACAGTGTGTTCGGACAGCCGGAGACCTCGGAGCCTGCAACAGACGAGAAGATGCAGACTTTGCTTTCCAGTCTGGCCTTTCCATCAGGAAACGGGACATGGTCGGCGTATGTATGCGATCTGGCGGAGAATACCGAGGGAGCGGTAAATCCTCAGAGACAGCAGGCGGCCAGCCTGATCAAACTTTTTATCATGGGCTCTGTTTACGAAAATTATGACGCGCTTACTTCTCAGTACGGACAGGAAAGCGTAGACGGGAATCTGTATTCTATGATCACTGTCAGCGACAACGACGCGGCGAATACCCTTGTAAGCTATCTGGGAGGAGGAGACGGAACGGCAGGAATGAATATCGTGAACCAGTACTGCAGCGCCAACGGTTACAGCAGTACGCACATGGGACGGCTTCTCCTGCAGAGCAATGAATTTGACGACAATTATACTTCCGTAACCGACTGCGGATATTTTCTGAAAAGAGTATATGAAGGAAATAAGGAAGGAGATCCTGTGGCGGCGGCGGAGTTTTCTCTGCTGGCGGCTCAGACAAGACGGAACAAGATCCCCGCTCAGATGCCGGAAGGCGTCAGTGTTGCCAATAAAACAGGCGAACTGGCGGATGTGGAAAATGACGCAGGCATTATCTATAATGTGCAGAATGATCTGATCGTAGTATTTATGTCGGAGAATGTGCAGGAAGTGGGCTCGGCCCAGAGTACCATAGCTTCTTTGAGCAGGCAGGTATACGATTACTATAACAGTTCAGCCGTGAAAGACGGCGATGCAGCCGCATAGGGAACCGTTGCTTCGTTCCCTTGCGGACCAACGTTATCATTTATAAAAATCAAAAGGAGGTAGAAATGATGAAGAAGAAGATCACGGAGATGAGCAGATTTTCCCTTGTAAAATGGGCGGCTTTATTTGTACTTGTATTTACGCTCTCCCTTCCGCTGACCGCAAAGGACAGTTATGCGTCCAATACTTATACCGTCAGTGTAAAAGAAGGATATCTGGCCCTGCGTACAGCGAAAGCCTATGATTCCCGGAACGAGATCGGAGAGCTTTATACAGGAGACACTGTTGAGGTTACGGACAGCAGCGATCCGACCTACTGGTATGTATACTCTCCAAAGTACGGAACCTCAGGTTATGTAAATAAAAATTACCTGGTAGGATCAACAAGCACATGGACGGTAAGCGTAAGCAAGGGATACCTGGCGCTGAGAACGGCGAAGGCTTACGACTCCCGGAACGAGATCGGGGAGCTTTATACAGGGGACACTGTTCAGGTTACAGACAGCAGCGATCCGACTTACTGGTATGTATATTCTCCAAAGCATGGGAAATCCGGATATGTGAACAAAAATTATCTTGTCAGCAGTTCCGCTTCCGGGCAGACAAGAACAGTAAGCGTAAGCAAAGGATACCTGGCGCTGAGAACAGCGAAGGCTTACGATGCTTCCAATGAGATCGGAGAGCTTTATACAGGGGATACCGTTCAGCTGATAGATACCAGCGACTCTACTTACTGGTATGTATACTCGCCGAAATACAATAAAAACGGTTATGTAAATAAAAATTATCTGGTAGGGGGAGGCGGTTCCGCGTCTTATCCTACAAAAACAGTAAGTGTAAGCAAGGGATATCTGGCTTTGAGAACAGCGAAAGCGTATGATGAATCCAATGAGATCGGAGAGTTGTACACAGGCGATGTGGTCCAGGTGATCGATTCCAGCGACAGCGGCTACTGGTATGTATATTCACCGAAACTGAATAAGAACGGCTATGTGAATAAAAACTATCTTTATTAATTATGAAAGCAATAGACCGCCAGCCAAGGGCGGCCTGGTCATGGAGTTTTTTTCTCCCTGAAAATATGCCGGAAGATAAAGCGCACAAAGGGACCTGCGTAAAAAATCTGCCAGAAAAACGCCATGGGAAAATTAAAAGCGGTAGTCTGAAGCCATACAGGAATAAGGCCGGCGCCCGGATGTTTAAAGAGCAGAACAGCCAGCAGGCTCATAAGCGGGCACATCCATGCAACGGAAAGAGCGGAAATCGCAAGAACAAGATGAAAAGGATTTTCTCTTTCCGGATTTACAAGGCGCAGGGCTGTTCCCTGGGCAATCCTTCCTACCAGGAAAAAGTCCAGGAGAAAGGCGGCAGGTCCCATAATGAGAAGTTCATGAAAGGCTGCGGCAAAAACGCCGGAACTCAATCCGCCGGTTTCCAGAGATATGTTGTAGCAGATCATGGCATAGACCATAACGATAACCATCAGGATGGTAAAGATAATTTCCTGAAACTTTGTTTTGGGCATAAAAAAACCTCCTAAAATGAATATGAACTTGCAGAAAATTGTGTTGTTCGTTATCATTCAGGAGAATGTGCGTTTCCAAT
>DWVA01000310.1 GCA_019120475.1 Candidatus Blautia intestinipullorum
AAACTCATGGTTCAGCCGGGTATAGGCGTTCATCAGGCGGTCCAGCTCTTCTTGGCAGGCGTGTTTCATTTCCTGTTCAATGGAACGCATCCGCTGCTCCATGTCAAGAATATGCTGCTTTGTAGTGAGAAGCTCCTCATAGATCGTGCGGTGTCCCTGGATATCCTGGTACTGCGCCAGATATCCGATCCGGCTGTCTTTCGCAAGAACTACGGTTCCGGAATCCGCAGAGAGTTCGTGCATGATAATGCGGAGAAGAGTGGTCTTACCGGCTCCGTTGCTGCCTACCAGCGCCGCCTTCTCCCGTTCTTCTATATGAAAAGAGGCATCCTTCAGGATCACTTTGTCTCCAAAGGATTTACAGATGCCCTGACATGATAAGATCATTTGTTTTCCTCCAGCGTTTTTTAAGATTATATAGCCTGATAAGGCGGTTTGTAAAGAAAAAAGGGGAAAATTCTTATAGTTCCCGCCAACTTTAATTGACACAAAAAAAACAATTCGTTATAATTATGAAGAAATCATAAGGAGGGACATCGGTGGAGGAGAAACAAATTTCAAAGGCGGTGATCAAAAGACTGCCGCGCTATTATCGTTATCTTGGAGAATTGCTGGAAGAAAATGTAGAACGGATATCATCCAATGACCTCAGCAGAAAAATGCGTGTCACGGCGTCCCAGATTCGTCAGGATCTGAACAATTTCGGCGGATTCGGACAGCAGGGTTACGGATATAATGTAAAATACCTGTATACGGAGATTGGAAAAATTCTTGGACTGGATACGGTGCATCCGATGATCATTGTAGGCGCCGGAAATCTTGGACAGGCCCTTGCCAATTATGTGGATTTTGAAAAACGGGGATTTAAGCTGGTGGGAATTTTTGATGTGAATCCGGTTCTGGAGGGAATCGCGGTGAGAGGCATTGAGATCCAGATGGTCAGCAGCCTTCCTCTTTTTCTGAAAAATAATCATATAGAAATCGCCATTTTGACGCTTCCCAAGAATAAAGCGGGGGAAATGGCAGATATGCTGATTGAAAACGGCATTAAGGCGATCTGGAATTTCGCTCACATTGATCTTGATACGCCGGAAGATGTGATCGTAGAGAACGTACATCTTTCCGAAAGCCTCATGAGACTTTCCTACAACCTGAGCCAGTACCAGCGTGAACAGAACGAGAAACAGAACACATAGGCGAGACAGGACAGACTGCTGCTTTGCCCCGGACTTTGTACATAGTATCGCGGGCGGTGCGGCAGTTTTTCATTTCCCGGGAAAGGATGTCAAAAAATGAAAGAAATTGTAACCTGCCAAGAGATGAAAGCTCTCGACAGAAACACGATAGAAAAGATGAAGGTTCCATCCTGCGTGCTGATGGAGCGGGCAGCACTTAAAACGGCAGAAGAGATGGAGAAGTTTTTTGCAGAGAGAAAGGAAAAGGAGAGGATTCTCTGTGTCTGCGGAAGCGGAAACAACGGAGGCGATGGAGCGGCTCTGGCAAGGATTCTTTTTCTCCATGGCTTTCAGGCGGAAATTTATATGGCGGGAAGTCAGGAGCATATGACAGAGGAAACGAAGCGCCAGCTTGAGATTGCGGGGAATTATCATGTCCCCATTGTGAATAACCCGGAATGGGGCGAATATACTACTATAGTAGATGCCATTTTCGGCGTAGGACTTACCCGGCCTGTAGAAGGACGCTATGCGGAGCTGATCCGGCGTATGAACCAGACGGGGGCGTGGAAAGTAGCGGTGGATATTCCGTCAGGAGTAAACGGAGATACGGGAATGGAAATGGGAACCGCCTTTCACGCGGATCTGACGGTAACGTTCGGTTTTGTCAAGGCAGGACTCTGCCTTTACCCGGGGCGTCTGCTGGCGGGAAGAACGGCTGCGGCGGATATCGGCATTTACCGGAAGCCGGGGGAAAGAGGAAAATATTTCATAATGGAAAAAGAGGATCTTGCGGGACTTCCGGCAAGACCGCCTTATGGAAATAAAGGAACTTTCGGAAAAGTCCTGGCGGTGGCGGGAAGCCCGGGCATGTGCGGGGCAGCCTGTTTCTGCGGCGCGGCGGCTTTTGCATCGGGAGCGGGGATGGTGCGGATCTTTACGCCGGAGGAAAACAGGATTCCCCTTCAGACATTGCTTCCGGAGGCGATCCTGACATGTGAAAAAGGCGAGGAAGCCATGGAAACAGCTTTCCGCTGGTGCGACGTACTGATCATAGGTCCGGGGCTGGGAACATCCGGGGGAAGCGCGGAAAGTGCTTTCTGGTTCCTGAAAAAAGCCTTTCAGGAGAAAAAACCAGTGATCCTGGACGCGGACGGACTGAATCTTTTGTCGGAAAATCCGGGCTGGAAGCCGTTCCTTGGCGGAAATGTGATCGTTACCCCGCATATGGGAGAGATGAGCCGTCTTACCGGAAAATCTATAGAAGAGATCAAGAAGAACCGCATAGAGGCGGCGGTCTCCTATGCAGAGGAGACAGGGACAGTCTGCGTGCTGAAAGATGCCTGTACCGTAACGGCGGGACCGGATGGAGAAGCCTTTATAAATCTTTCCGGAAATTCCGGAATGGGTGTTGCGGGAAGCGGAGACGTGCTTTGCGGCGTACTGGCGGGAATGGCCTGTATGTTCAGGAACAGCCCGGAAGGAACGGCGTCTCTTTTAAAGCCTGCTGCTTTAGGAGTGTTTCTTCACGGAAAGGCAGGAGACAGGGCGGCAGAAAAAAAAGGACAGTATGGAATGACGGCGGGAGATCTGATCCCGGAAATTTCTTATGCATTACAGGATGGAGGAAGTCATGAAGCGTTATGACAGAGTAAAAGCAGTGGTGTCTCTGGATGCCATTGCCCGCAATTTTGAGGAAATGAGAAAAAATATAGCCGAGGATACGAAGATCATGGCGGTGATAAAGGCGGACGGTTACGGACACGGAGCACAGGCTATTGCCATGATGATCCACGATTATCCGTATATCTGGGGATTTGCGGTAGCTACGCCGGAGGAAGCCATTGAGCTTAGAAACAGCGGAGTGACAAAACCGGTGCTGATTCTCGGGCTTGTCTTTGAAGAATATTTCCCGGAATTGATATCCAGGGACATAAGCCTTGCCGTGGCTGATTTTTCCATGGCGGAGAAACTGGATCAGGAGGCTGCCCGCCAGGAGAAAAAGGTACATATCCATCTGGCGCTGGATACCGGGATGAGCCGGATCGGATTTGCGGACAATGAAGAAAGTGTGGAAGAGATCCGCAAGATCGCCGGTCTTGAGAACGTGGGAATCGAGGGAATGTTCACTCACTTTGCCAGAGCGGATGAAAAAGACAAATCGCCGGCCAAAGTCCAGCTTCAGCGGTATCTTGATTTTTCAGAGCTTCTTGAAAAGGCGGGAATAAAGATTCCTCTTCGCCACTGTTCCAACAGCGCAGGGATCATCCGTATGCCGGAAGCCAATCTGAACGTTGTACGGGCAGGGATCACCATATACGGAATATATCCCTCCTCCCAGGTGGAAAGAGACATTGTGAAGCTTACGCCGGCTATGGAACTGATAAGTCATGTGACTTTTGTAAAAGATATACCGGCGGGAACTGCGGTAAGCTACGGAGGAACCTTTGTGGCGGAAAAGCCTGTCCGGGTAGCCACTGTTCCGGTAGGGTACGCCGACGGATATCCAAGAAGCTTATCCGGCAGGGGATGGGTTCTGATCCGGGGGAAACGCGCTCCTATCCTGGGAAGAGTCTGTATGGACCAGTTTATGGTGGATGTGACGGATATTCCCGAAGTGAAGCCGGGAGATAAAGCTGTGCTGATCGGAAAAGACGGGAAAGAAGAGATCTCCATGGAGGAATTTGGAGATCTGTCAGGCCGCTTCTCCTATGAATTCGCCTGCTGCATCGGAAAAAGGGTGCCCCGGGTATATATAAAAGACGGAAAAGAATGGGGAGAGCTTACTTTCTTTGAATAGACGGTAAATAGAAAAACCACGCATGTATACACAAGACAAATCTGGAAATACTTAGACAGAGAAAACAGAATCGGAGTGTGAATTGTGTGGTAATTAAAAGAGGGGATATTTTTTATGCAGATTTAAGACCTGTGGTGGGAAGCGAACAGGGAGGAGTGCGCCCTGTGCTGATCATCCAGAACGACGTGGGCAACCGGCACAGCCCGACTGTGATCTGCGCGGCCATCACGTCAAAAATGAATAAGGCGAAGCTGCCTACCCATATCGAAATCGACGCTTCTGAATATGGCATTGAGAAGGATTCCGTTATATTGCTGGAGCAGCTCCGCACCATTGATAAAAGAAGGCTGAAGGATAAGGTGTGTCATCTGGACCAGGGAATGCTGGACAGGGTAAATCACGCGCTGGAAATCAGCCTGGAACTGACTTTTTAAGCCGGAATTCTTGACGAATGAAGGGGAAAGTGCTATATTTTATCAGTAATTATGCAGATTCGCAGGTTTTCCTGCTAAGAAGCACTGAACAGGAAGGAATAAGTGAATACCATATGGATGACGGCAGTCGAATGCCCCTTCTGGGGCTGATGATTCTGGTGATCCTGATCCTGCTGAACGGTATCCTTTATGGATTTGCCGCGGCGGTCAGGGATTTAAGTGAAAATGAAATACGGAAAATGACAGAGGAAGGCAGCAAAAAAGCAGCTCTTCTGAAAAAGCTCACAGGAGATCCGGCAAGATATGTCAATGCCATTCCCCTGGTGGTAACCGCATCAGGAATCCTGACGGGAATCCTCATACCGTCGCTGACCGGGTTTCTGCACCACTACATAAAACATTTTCCGGTGCTGGTTCCGGTGTACCTTCTGTGCGCGGTTTTTCTGGCTTCCTTTGGGATCCTGATGTTCAGGAGGATCGGTACCTGCAGGCCGCGGCAGTACGCGTTCCGGTATGTACGCCTTGTATATGGGCTGGTTACGCTTCTTTATCCGGTTACGCGGCTGATCACCTGGTTCGCCCGGATGGCGGCGGGGATTTTCGGAGTGTCCGTAGACGAGGAACAGGAGGCTGTGACAGAGGAAGAGATCATTTCCATAGTGGATGAGGCTCATGAGCAGGGCGTCATCGAAAAAAACGAGGCGGAGATGATCCAGAACATTATCTCTTTTACAGACACAAAAGCCGGAGATATCATGACACACAGAAGCAGTGTGGCGGCCTTTGGCCTTGATGAGCTTCTGAAGGATGTAGTCGACCGTATGCTGGAGGAAGGTGATTCCAGATATCCGGTTTACGGGGAGGATATGGACGATATCCGGGGGATCATCCATTACAAAGATACGCTGAAATTTATGACGCAGAACGCCTGGGCCAGGTACAAGCCTCTGGGCGAACTTCCGGGACTTATCCGGAAAGCCGCTTTTGTTCCGGAGACAGGAAGCATCAGCAATCTGTTTAAGTCCATGCAGACAAAGCATGACCATATTGCCGTTGTGGTGGACGAATACGGGCAGACGGCAGGAATTGTCACCATGGAGGATATTCTGGAAGAGATTGTGGGGGATATCCTGGACGAATACGATGAGGATGAGGACGTTATCCGCACACAGACGGACAACAGCGTGCTGATCGACGGGTTTGCAGAACTGGAAGACGTAGGTGAAAAACTGGGTATTGA
>DWVA01000311.1 GCA_019120475.1 Candidatus Blautia intestinipullorum
ACATCCTTTTCCCCCTGGGACAGCTCATATGGATGCTTCCAGTCCACAGTAGGAAAACAGGAATCCAAAAGAGTATATTCTTTTCCGTCCGGCAGAGTAATGGTCCCTTTTTCCGGATCGATCCTGTGAAGAAGGCAGCGGTCCTCCATATGAAATTCTTTTCGCTTTTTCAGAAGCTGGCCTTCCAGCTTAAACTGGATCACCGCAATGGCCTTATGCATTTTTCTGCTCAGTTCCTGCTCCGTTACACTGTAATTTGCCGTACCTTTGATCTCAAAGACGCTGCAGGGATCGTCCCGGTAAGCTTCCATCGCAAAGGTAGCCAGAGGGATCATGTTGATCCCATATCCGTCTTCCAGAATATCCAGGTTTCCATAGCGGATACTGTTGCGGATCACTGTCGCAATACAGGCCGGCTGTCCTGCCGCCGCGCCCATCCATACAACGTCATGGTTCCCCCACTGGATATCAAGGGAATGATATTCCGACAGGCGCTCCATAATAAAATGGGGCCCCGGTCCTCTGTCGTAAATATCCCCCAGAATATGAAGATGATCTACAACAAGGCGCTGGATCAGCTCCGCCAGGGCGATGATAAAATTCTCCGCCCTCCGTATATCTATGATCGTATTGACAATGGAGTTATAATAGGCTTCTTTGTCCAGAACCTCCGCTTTTTCTGTGATCAGCTCTTCGATCACATAGGCATAATCCGGAGGAAGTGCCTTGCGGACTTTGGAACGTGTATATTTGGAAGCCGTCGTCTTGCACACCTCGATCAGCCGGTATAAAGTGATCTTATACCAGTTTTCCATATCCTCTTCCGTCTTTTTTACAAGCTGGATCTTCTCCCGGGGATAGTAGATCAAAGTGGCCAGGGCCCGTTTGTCGCTGTTGCTTAAGGTATGGCCGAACACATCGTTGATCTTTTTTCTCACAGCCCCTGAACCGTTGCGCAGCACATGGGAAAACGCCTCGTACTCCCCGTGGAGATCAGACATGAAATGCTCCGTCCCTTTGGGAAGATTCAGAATGGACTGAAGATTGATGATCTCTGTGGACGCCTTTCCTATAGTAGGATACAGTTCTGCAAGCCTTTGCAGATAACGCAGTTCTTCTTTTCTCATATTCCTTCTCCTTTATCTTAGCATACCGTAACCCCCACACGGTAACTGCAATTTTCTTTCAGGCAATGATCCCGTCAAAAAGTGAAAACTGGTTGGACTGGGGAATGTCTCCGAACAGTCCCAGATCATCCATAAGATCTATCACGGTCTTGCTGACCTTTGTTCTGTCTCTGAAATCGTCTTTTGAGAGAAATTTTCCGTTTTTCGCGGCTTCCACTACCGCCTCCGCAGCTTTGTCCCCCATTCCCTCAATGGAATTCAGAGAAGGCATCAGCTTGCCGTCTATGATCTGAAAGCGGTCCGCCTTGGCCCGGTAAATATCAATCGGCATAAATTCAAATCCTCTGGCGTACATTTCCTGGACGATCCTCATATCTCTGATAGAGTCCTGCTCCTTCTTTGAAGCCGCGTCTCCCTTTTTCCGGAGTTCCGCAAGGTAGTACTCCAGGCGTTCTCTTCCCATACACATGGTCTCATAGGAAAACGCCGTTGCCCGGATGCTGAAAAACGCCGCGTAATAGGCAAGAGGCCGGAATACCTTAAACCAGGCGATCCTGTAGGCCATCATAACGTAAGCCGCCGCATGCGCCTTAGGAAACATATATTTGATCTTCTTACAGGACCAGATGTACCACTCCGGAACATTATGCTCCCGCATTGTAGCCTCCCATTCTTCCCGAAGGCCCTTTCCCTTACGGACGCTCTCCATGATCGTAAACGCCAGGCTGCTTTCTACCCCCATGCTGATAAGATAGATCATGATATCGTCACGGGTACAGATAGCAGTCGAAATCGTTGCCTTTCCCTCCTGGATCAGCACCTGGGCGTTTCCCAGCCATACGTCAGTTCCATGAGCCAGCCCCGCAATACGGACAAGATCTGAGAAATATTTCGGTTTTGTGTCTATGAGCATCTGCATGGCAAAGTCTGTACCGAACTCCGGGACTCCAAGACATCCCAGCTTGCAGCCGCCGATATCCTCCGGCGTGATCCCCAGCGCCTGTGTCCCGGCAAACAGGGACATCACGTCCTTCTGGTCCAGCGGAACCTCCTTTGCATCCAGCCCGGTAAGATCCTCCAGCATACGGATCATGGTAGGATCATCGTGTCCCAGTATATCCAGCTTCAGAAGGTTTCCGTCAATGGAGTGATAATCAAAATGCGTTGTGATGATATCGCTGTTTTCATCATTGGCCGGATGCTGGACGGGAGTGAATTTTTCGATCTCCTCCCCTTTCGGAAGAACAATGATCCCTCCCGGATGCTGTCCCGTAGTCCTGCGGATTCCCGTACATCCCTGGACGATCCTGTTGATCTCGCAGTATCTTTTATGCTGTCCTCTCTCTTCAAAATAATTCTTTACATAGCCGAAGGCTGTCTTTTCCGCCAGCGTACCTATGGTTCCCGCCTTAAACGTCTGCCCCTTTCCGAAGATCACCTCCGTATACCTGTGGGCATTGCCCTGGTATTCGCCGGAAAAGTTAAGGTCGATATCCGGCTCTTTATCTCCTTTAAATCCAAGGAAAGTTTCAAAAGGAATGTCAAATCCTTCTTTTTTCATTTTTGTTCCGCAGTGCGGACAGTTTTTATCCGGCATGTCGCACCCTGCCATACCGCCGAATTTTTTTACCTCCGGAGAATCGAAATCGCTGTATTTGCACTTCGGACAGATGTAATGGGGCGGAAGAGGATTTACCTCTGTGATCCCCGACATAGTGGCTGCCAGGGAAGAACCTACCGATCCCCGGGAGCCCACAAGATACCCGTCCTCGTTGGACTTATGCACCAGCTTCTGCGCAATGATATACATTACCGCGTATCCGTTGGAGATAATAGAGTTCAGCTCCTTGTTCAGCCTTTCTTCAACAATCTGCGGAAGTTTCTCTCCGTATATCTCATGTGCTTTCTGAAAGCACATTTCTTTTAAATCTCTGTCTGAATTCTCAATGACAGGCGGAAATTTGTCCGGATGGATGGGAGAGATCTTCTCGATCATATCCGCGATCTTATTTGTGTTGGTGATCACTACCTCCTCGGCCTTTTCACTTCCCAGATAAGCAAATTCCTCCAGCATCTCCTCTGTGGTCCTCAGATACAGAGGAGCCTGGTTGTCCGCATCGGAAAAGCCGTTTCCCGCCATGATGATCCTCCGGTAGATTTCGTCCTGAGGATCCATAAAATGGACGTCGCAGGTAGCCACCACAGGCTTCTGGAACTGTTCGCCCAGCCTTACGATTTTTTTATTAAGTTCTATCAGATCTTCTTTTGAATTTACTGTGTCATTTTTCTCATCAGCGATCATAAACGCGTTATTGCCCAAAGGCTGGATTTCAAGATAATCGTAAAAATCCACCAGCCGGGCGATCTCCTGCTCCGGAGCATTCCGCAGAAGCGCCTGGTACAGTTCCCCCGCTTCACAGGCGCTTCCGATCAGAAGGCCGTCCCTGTGTTCAAGGAACACACTTTTCGGCACTCTGGGCCTTCTTCTGTAATATTTCAGATGAGACTGGCTGACAAGCTTATAAAGATTGATCCTTCCTGTTTCGTTTCTGGCAAAGATCACGGCATGGTAGGTAGGCAGTTTCTTAATGGTGTCCACAGATACGCTTCCCTGTTTGTTCAGGGCGTCCAGATCATAAATGTCACGTTCCTTGAGCATCTCCACAAACTTTACAAATATATCCGCCGTACAGGCCGCATCGTCAACGGCTCTGTGATGATGGCCCAGCGGCACGCCTACCGCCTTGGCGACGGTGTCCAGCTTAAAACGGTTCAGAGCCGGAAGAAGAAATCTGGCCATTCCCACAGTATCCACATAAGTAAAATCCTGAGGGATCTCCTGCGTCCTGCAGTTTTCTATGATAAAGCTCATATCAAAATCCGCATTATGGGCTACCATTACCGCCCCTTTGCAGAATTCCATAAACTCCGGCAGGACCGTTTGGATATCGGGCGCCTCCATTACCATAGCATCATTGATGCTGGTAAGCTGCTCGATCCGGTAAGGTATCGGTACTTTCGGATTTACAAATGTGGAAAAACGATCTGTTATCACGCCGTTTTCCACAAGAACCGCTCCGATTTCAATAATCTGGCAGCTCAGCGGAGAAAATCCTGTTGTCTCAATGTCGAAGACCACAAAACGCCCGTCCAGAGACTGCCCTCTGCTGTTGGTGACGATTCCCTTAAGGTCATCCACAAGATAGGCTTCCATGCCGTACAGCACCTTAAAATCCGAATCCTTTGGAACGCATCCTCCCCAGGCGTCAAAGCAGTGATTCGCTTCCGGAAAAGCCTGAACTACGCCGTGATCGGTAATGGCGATGGCTTTATGCCCCCACTCATAGGCTCTCTTTACCAGGGCTTTGGCATCGGTCACTCCGTCCATATCGCTCATTTTCGTATGACAGTGTAGCTCCACCCTTTTCTGTGGGCTTGTATCCATCCGCGTGCTGGTAAAGTCCGCGATCTTCTTGATCCCTGCCACAGAACCTATGGTCAGTTCGCTGTCAAAACGGTCGATGGTAGTGACTCCCTTAAGCTTTAAAAAAGCGCCTTTTTTTATTTCCTCACGGATTTCCGGTACCTGTTCGTTCCGGAGAAACATTTTCACTACAATAGAATCTGTAAAGTCTGTTACGGGAAATATCAGGATCGTCTTTTCATTCCGGATCTCTCTTGCCTCTACATCCATAACCTGCCCGCGGATGATCACTTCTCCCATCTCTCCGGTGATCGCTTCCAGAGGAACTGTCTCTCCCTCAAAGTCTCTTCCATATATCACGTCAGGGTTGGAATCCCTGCGGAAGCTGCCGCGGTAATCTCCATGCTGTTCCTTTTTCTGGAAGGTTTTCTGATCTCTTTTTCCTTTGGACGGCAGCTTTTTCTCCCCCGTCTCCTTTTCTTCCTCTGCGTTCTTTCCTGTATCTTCCTTGTCAAGCTTCGCATGCTTCAGCACGTTTTCCACTTCCTGGCGGATCTGCAGAACGGCGTTTCTCCGGTATTTGCTTTCTTTCGCCTGGGCGAACTTAAGATCGATTTTCAGATCCATCCCGCAGCGCTCGCAGAATACTTTGTGGAGATATTCCACCAGGATCTCGCTTTTTTCCCGGGCGATCACGGAGTCCGGAAGCACCAGATCCATCCTGTCGTCTTCCGTAAAAGTGATCTGCGCCCGCTTAAACAGATTATATTCCAGCATATTATAATTTCTCAGTTCCAGTTCCATGCTGGAACGATAAATTTCAAGGAAATTGTCCGGCGTATACTGACGGGAAAGATGGAACTTTTCAATCACCTTTACCTGTATGGAAATGCCGGGAAAACACTGTCTCTCAATCTGCTGCTCCAATTCAAAAATATATTTCTTATGGATCCATCTTTCGCTTTTGATGTAGACCCACAGTCTTGTCTTGTCCGGATTGCAGGAGACTCTGGTCACAAGCACCATATCCAGAAGCTCTTGAAGCGGCTCCTTTATTTTCAGGTTTGGAAATACGTCAAAAAAGTCTTTTTCCATCCTGTTCTCCTCTTTTCTATTCATTCCAGTGCAGAAGCTCTT
>DWVA01000312.1 GCA_019120475.1 Candidatus Blautia intestinipullorum
GAGAGAAAACTGGATTACTACCATTAAGGATTAAGGAGGAAAAAATGGATCTTCTTGAGATGAAACATATAAAAAAGGAGTTCGGCGGCCTTGAAGTCCTGAAGGATATCTCTCTGCGTGTAAAAGAGGGTGAGATCGTGTCGATCATAGGCCCGTCCGGCTCCGGGAAATCAACGCTTCTGCGCTGCGCCACCATGCTGACGGAAATAGACAGCGGTGAAATCACCTATATGGGAAAGAAAACCGTCTGGATGGAGAACGGGAAACCGACCGTTCCCAAAAAAGCGGAACTGAAAGAGATCCAGTCGTATTTCGGACTGGTGTTCCAGAATTTTAACCTTTTTCCCCATTATTCGGTAATGAAAAATATTACAGATGCTCCTATCCATGTACAGAAAAGGGGAAAAGAGGAGGTTTATCAGGAGGCAAGAGCGCTGCTTGCGAAAATGGGGCTTTCTGATAAGGAGGACGCTTATCCCTGCCAGCTTTCCGGAGGACAGTGCCAGCGCGTGGCGATTGCCAGAGCCCTTGCGCTGAATCCGAGGATCCTGTTTTTTGACGAGCCCACCTCAGCGCTGGATCCGGAGCTTACAGGCGAGGTCCTGCGGGTTATACGCTCCCTGGCGGACCTTCATATCACAATGGTGATCGTTACTCATGAGATGAGTTTTGCAAGAGACATTTCGGACAGGATCATTTTTATGGATGACGGCGTGATCGCAGTGGAGGGGACTCCTCAGGAAGTGTTCTCTTCCGGAAATGCCAGAATGAAGGAATTCCTTGGAAAATTCCACCAGGGATAAGAACAAACCTTGGAAAAGCAGGAAGAAAACGGGGACTCAAAAGGAAAATCTATTGCTTTTAAGGAAGGGATGTTATATAATTTCTGCGTAGCGTCAGTGTATAAGGGGAAAGTACGCGGAAAAACGCGGGGTTTCAGCCCTTTGGCGGCGCTGTGACAGGAAAAGAAACCATATGATAAAGGAACGCTGCGCCTCAGATGGGGCGGTCCTTTATTTATCACGATGATAGGAGATTGGAAATGAGCACAGACAGATATGTAAGTCCGCTCTCAGAGCGCTATGCAAGCCGGGAAATGCAGTATATCTTTTCGCCGGATATGAAATTCCGCACATGGAGGAGACTGTGGATCGCTCTTGCAGAGACGGAAAAAGAACTGGGACTGAATATCACCCAGGAGCAGATTGATGAGCTGAAAGCCCATGCGGACGATATTAACTATGAAGTGGCGAAGGAGCGGGAGCGCCAGGTGCGTCACGATGTTATGTCCCATGTCTATGCCTACGGCGTGCAGTGTCCGAAGGCTAAGGGGATCATTCATCTGGGAGCTACTTCCTGCTATGTAGGGGATAATACTGACATTATCGTAATGTCAGAGGCTCTGAAGCTTGTACGCAAAAAACTGGTAAATGTGATCGCGGAATTGTCAAAATTCGCCGACAAATATAAAGATCAGCCGACTCTGGCCTTCACTCATTTCCAGCCGGCCCAGCCTACGACAGTAGGAAAGAGAGCCACACTCTGGACTCAGGAGTTCCTGATGGATCTGGAGGATCTTGAGTATGTGCTGGGAAGCCTGAAGCTTCTCGGTTCCAAGGGTACAACAGGAACACAGGCCAGCTTCCTGGAACTGTTTGACGGAGACCAGGAGACCATTGATAAGATCGATCCGATGATCGCTGAAAAAATGGGATTTGAAAGCTGTTATCCGGTATCCGGACAGACTTATTCCAGAAAGGTGGATACAAGAGTGCTGAATATTCTTGCGGGCATTGCCGCAAGCGCACATAAGATGTCAAACGATATCCGTCTGCTTCAGCACCTGAAAGAAGTAGAAGAGCCTTTCGAGAAGTCTCAGATCGGTTCTTCCGCTATGGCATATAAGAGAAATCCGATGCGCAGCGAACGTATTGCTTCTCTTTCCAGATTTGTAATGGTAGACGCCCTGAATCCGGCGATCACATCCGCAACCCAGTGGTTTGAGAGAACACTGGACGATTCCGCTAATAAGAGACTGAGCATACCGGAGGGATTTCTTGCCATCGACGGCATTCTGGATCTGTGCCTGAATGTTGTGGACGGCCTGGTGGTTTATCCGAAAGTGATCGAGAAACGCCTTCGTTCGGAACTGCCCTTTATGGCAACGGAAAATATCATGATGGACGCGGTAAAAGCAGGCGGAGACCGTCAGGAACTGCATGAGCGCATCCGTGAGCTTTCCATGGAAGCAGGACGTACCGTGAAGGTAGAAGGAAAAGACAATAATCTGCTGGAGCTGATCGCGGCGGATCCGGCCTTTAATCTTAGTCTGGAGGAACTTCAGAAGACTATGGAACCCTCCAGATATGTGGGAAGAGCGAAAGAGCAGACAGAGACCTTCCTGGCAAAGACAGTTCAGCCTGTTCTGGACGCTCATAAAGAGCTTCTGGGCATGACGGCTGAGATCAACGTATAAACAGCAGAACAAGTACGGCTGTTCATGAGAACAGGAACAGACCGCAAAAATAAAATAGAGATGATCAAAGAAAGGCACGAGGAGGAAAAAGTGTTATGATCAAAGCAGTAGTTGGAGCGAACTGGGGAGATGAAGGAAAAGGAAAAATTACAGATATGCTTGCCCAGGAGGCGGATATCATCGTAAGATTTCAGGGAGGCGCGAACGCAGGCCATACCATTGTAAACGATTATGGAAAATTTGCCCTGCACACACTGCCGTCCGGAGTGTTTTATAATCATACCACCAGTATCATTGGCAATGGCGTGGCACTGAACATTCCGGTGTTTTTTAAAGAATATCAGGAGATTGTGGACAGGGGCGTACCGGCTCCTAAGATCATGATCTCTGACAGAGCCCAGATTGTGATGCCTTATCACATTCTGTTCGACCAGTATGAGGAAGAGCGTCTGGGAGGAAAATCCTTCGGCTCTACCAAATCCGGAATTGCTCCGTTTTATTCAGATAAATACGCAAAAATCGGTTTTCAGGTAAATGAACTTTTCCATGAGGATACTTTGAGAGAAAAGGTGGAGCGGGTGTGCGAGACAAAGAACGTGCTTCTGGAGCACCTGTACCATAAGCCTCTTCTGAATCCTGATGAACTTATGGAAGAACTGAAAAAATACAGAGAAATGGTTGCTCCTTATGTAGGCGATGTTTCTCTTTATCTGTGGAACGCTCTGAAAGAGGGAAAAGAGATCCTCCTGGAGGGACAGTTGGGTTCCCTGAAAGATCCGGATCATGGAATTTATCCCATGGTAACGTCTTCTTCCACCCTGGCGGCTTATGGAGCTATCGGAGCCGGTGTTCCGCCTTATGAGATCAAAAAGATCATTACTGTGTGCAAGGCTTATTCCAGCGCAGTAGGAGCAGGGGCTTTCGTATCTGAAATTTTTGGAGAAGAGGCCGATGAGCTTCGCAGAAGAGGCGGCGACGGAGGAGAGTACGGCGCAACCACCGGCCGTCCGAGACGTATGGGATGGTTTGACTGCGTGGCGTCAAAATATGGCTGCCGTATGCAGGGAACGACAGATGTTGCGTTTACTGTTCTTGACGTGCTGGGATATCTTGATGAGATTCCTGTATGCACCGGATATGAGATTGATGGAAAAGTTACGACAGATTTTCCGACCACAGGTCTTCTTGAGAAGGCAAAACCGGTTCTGGAGGTGCTTCCGGGCTGGAAAACAGATATCCGCGGCATCAAAAAATATGAAGATCTTCCGGAAAACTGCAGAAAATATGTAGAATTTGTGGAAGAGCATATCGGCTTCCCGATCACCATGATTTCCAACGGACCAGGAAGAAACGACATTATTTACAGAAAATGATCGAGGCGGCGCAGAAACCGCCCGAATGCAGGGCGCCGGAGATGAGTCTCCGGCGTGTCTGCTATATCCGCTGTTTTTCGCCTGAGTTCAGAAAAGCAGATATATTACAGAGAGGTGCTTATGAAAAAATGGAAACGCTTTGCCGCACTGGCGGCGGCCGTTCTGCTGCTGGCGGTATTTTGTCTTCCGATGGTGTTTGCTCTTGCGGGAATCCGTACAGGAGAGTTTGCCCAGGGGCTGTTTCAGGCCTCCTTTTTCGGCGCGCTGTTTGCGGCGGTGATGGGATATGCCATCTGGATGATCTACCGGCTTCTGAATAAGAAAAACCGGGAAAGAGAGGGAGAAAACGTGATAAAAAATGTGATTTTTGATGTGGGACGTGTCCTAGTAGCTTTTGACTGGGAAGAATACCTGAAAGAATTCGGATTTTCAGAAGAAAAATACGAAAAAATCGCCAGGGCAACTTTTTTAAGCCCGGTATGGCCGGAAAGGGACAGAGGACTGTATGATGAGGAAGAATATATCCGGCAGTTTATACAGCTTGCGCCGGAGTATGGGGAAGATATCCGAAAAGTGATCGAAGGAAGTACAAAGACTATCCACCCGTATTCTTATGCGGAGACCTGGGTCAGATATCTGAAAGATCAGGGATACCGCCTCTATATCCTTTCCAACTACAGCGATTATATGCTGAAAGGGACTGCAGATAAACTGACATTCCTAAAATATATGGATGGAATCGTATTTTCCTGTCAGGTGAAGGAACTGAAACCGGAGCCGGCAATTTACAGAGTGCTGCTGGAAAAATACGGCCTGAAGCCGGAAGAATCCGTGTTTATAGACGATATGGAAGAAAACTGCGCCAGCGCAGAAAAACAGGGGATCCATGCCGTATGCTTCCGGGAGTTCAAACAGGCGGCGGCTGACCTGGAAAAGCTTGGAGTAAAATAACGGGGATATTTTGCATGACAGAAAAAAGCCCCAGAACCGCGGCAAAGCGTCAGTCCTGAGACCTTTAAGGGGAGGATATAAGTATTTCTGAAGTTGTCTTTTGTTGACTGGTTCATCAGAGGGGGTTCCAATGAACATTCATAGTATAGCCCTGTAACAGCAGTTTTATACAAAAATAAAAAATCACAGCAAAAAATTTTATTTCCAACGCGGCGAAGAAAAAAATCAACGAGATGTTTGTTTTTTTGGCGGAAAGATGATATAATCACCTGGACGGTATAAAGCCGTCGGTCTGAGCGGTGAAGAGCAGTGTCTTTTCACTGTATAAAAGTAATTTGGTGGCAGGGAGACTGTACACGAAAAAGAGAAATTTTGAAAAGAGGATGAAATAAGATGAGCGATAAGACGATCTTAGAGCAGTGGCGCGCAATGGCCTACAACCAGCAGGAGGACCGCAATAAACTCCAGAGATTCTGGGCGAATTATTTCAACATTGAGAAGGGCATTTATGAGCAGCTTCTGTCCAATCCTGATGAAGTAGTCAGCGGCACTGTAAAAGAACTGGCAGAAAAATACGGACAGGACGTTATGACGATGGTCGGATTCCTGGACGGCATCAACGACAGCCTGAAGGTTCCTAATCCGATCGAGACCATGGATGAGAACACAAAGGTGAATCTTGCTTTTGACAAAGAGCTTCTGTACAAAAATATGGTAGACGCAAAAGCTGACTGGCTGTACAATCTGCCGCAGTGGAATGACATCTTTACAGAAGAAAAAAGAAAAGAACTCTATATGGAGCAGAAAAAATCAGGTACGATCGTAAAGCCGCATAAGATCGGCCGCAATGATCCATGTCCCTGCGGAAGCGGAAAGAAATATAAATTCTGCTGCGGAAGATAATGAAAGTACCGGAAAATCTGGACTATCTGATCGTGCTGGGCGCCCATGTGGACGGCACGCGGCTGACTCTGGCCCTTCTGGAACGTACCAGAAGGGCTTTGGAGTATCTTAAGGCAAATCCTGGAACAAAAGCCGTCCTTTCCGGCGGAAAGGGAAAAGGAGAGGAGATAAGCGAGGCCAGAGCCATGTACGATTATCTTACAGCCAATGGGATAGAAGGAAGCCGTCTGATCCTGGAAGACCGATCAGTCAATACAAAGGAGAATCTTTCTTTCAGCCTGGAGAAAATAGGAAACCGGGATGCTTCCGTGGGAGTAGTTACTAATAATTTCCATGTATTCCGGGGCGTTGCCATTGGGAAAAAATGCGGATGCAGAAAAATATATCCTGTTCCTTCGAAATATCGTTCCTGGAGGCTGCTCATCTATATTCCTAGGGAGATTCTGGCAGTGATCAAGGATAAGCTTGTGGGAAACCTTTAGAAATATGCCGGAAACGCGGTATATGGAGAGACCGCAGCGGGGCGTAAGATCAGGCTGAAAAAAGAAATTGAATTAAATGTAAAAAATTTCAAAAAAAGTGTTGACAAATAGAAAATTAAATTATATAATGGCAAAGCAGGTTGAGCGAGGGACACTTCAAAACGGAGAACATCGCATGACAGGCAGTAAATTATGGGGTCTTAGCTCAGCTGGGAGAGCATCTGCCTTACAAGC
>DWVA01000313.1 GCA_019120475.1 Candidatus Blautia intestinipullorum
TGGGCAAGTGCCGGCGGTCTGGGATTTAGAGGTTCAAGGAAATCTACCCCTTATGCAGCACAGATGGCAGCAGAGACTGCAACAAAGGCTGCTCTGATTCATGGATTAAAAACTGTAGATGTTATGGTGAAAGGTCCGGGTTCCGGACGTGAAGCTGCAATCCGCGCCCTTCAGGCATGCGGACTTGAAGTAACAAGTATCCGTGACGTAACACCGGTTCCGCACAACGGATGCCGTCCACCAAAACGCAGAAGAGTCTAATTGAGGAGGTAGCTTGCAATGGCAGTAAATAGAGTGCCCGTTCTGAAAAGATGCAGATCTCTTGGTCTGGATCCGATTTATCTGGGAATTGATAAAAAATCCACAAGACAGTTAAAACGTGCAAACAGAAAAGTTTCTGAGTACGGTTTACAGTTAAGAGAAAAACAGAAAGCAAAATTCATTTACGGAGTTCTTGAGAAACCTTTCCGTAACTACTATAAGAAAGCCGACAGAATGCCGGGCCAGACAGGTGAGAACCTGATGGTCATGCTGGAAAGCAGACTGGACAACGTTCTGTTCCGTATGGGATTTGCAAGAACAAGACGTGAAGCACGTCAGATCGTTGACCATAAGCATGTACTTGTAAACGGCAAGTGCGTAAACATTCCGTCTTATCTTACAAAAGCCGGAGATGTTATTGAAATCAAAGAAAAATGCAAAGGTTCTGACAGATACAAAGGAATTCTGGAAGTAACAGGTGGAAGACTTGTTCCGGAATGGCTGGATGTAAACCAGGAAGCGTTAACAGGAACGATCAAAGAGCTTCCCAACAGAGAGGCAATCGACGTTCCGGTAAACGAAATGCTTATCGTCGAGCTGTATTCTAAATAAAGCCTAAAAAGCGCAGCGTAGCTTTCCAGAAGGAGGGAATCTTATAGTGTTTGATTTTAATAAACCAAAAATCGAAATTACTGAGATATCAGAAGATAAAAAATTTGGCAGATTTGTAGTGGAACCGCTGGAAAGAGGTTATGGTACTACTCTCGGCAATTCTCTCAGGAGAATCATGCTGTCTTCCCTTCCGGGAGCAGCCGTGAGCCAGGTAAAGATCGACGGTGTGCTGCATGAATTCAGTTCGATTCCGGGAGTAAAGGAAGATGTTACTGAGATCATTATGAATCTGAAAAGTCTTGCGATCAAAAACAACAGCACGGACAATGAACCGAAGACCGCGTACATTGAGTGCGAGGGAAAAGGCGTTGTAACTGCCGCAGACATTCAGACAGATCAGGACATTGAGATCATGAATCCGGACCAGGTGATCGCAACATTAAACGGCGGCAAAGACTGCAGGCTTGCGATGGAGCTGACTATCACCAAGGGCCGCGGTTATGTGAGCGCTGACAAAGGAAAAACCGAGGATATGCCTATTGGCGTGATCGCGGTGGACGCGATCTATACTCCGGTTGACAGAGTGAATATGATCGTGGAAAATACCCGTGTAGGCCAGGTTACAGATTTTGACAAGCTTACACTGGATGTTTACACAAACGGCACGCTGGATCCCGATGAGGCGGTAAGCCTTGCAGCAAAAGTATTAAGCGAGCATTTGAGCCTGTTCATCGACCTTTCCGAGAATGCGAAAACTGCTGAGGTAATGATCGAGAAAGAGGACAATGAAAAAGAGAAAGTTCTGGAAATGAGCATTGACGAACTTGAGCTGTCTGTTCGTTCCTACAACTGTCTCAAGAGAGCTGGCATTAATACGGTAGAAGAGCTTTGCAATAAGACTCCTGACGATATGATGAAGGTTCGTAATCTGGGCCGCAAGTCGCTGGAGGAAGTGCTGGCGAAACTGAAAGAACTGGGACTGCAGCTTCAGCCCACCGAGGAATAATAAAATATAGGGCGGGGTGCCAAAGCATCAGGGCAGTAAGTCCGAACAAGCGTGTTCTGATGTCCCGCAGATGGAGGAAAATAAAATGGCAAAATATAGAAAATTAAGCAGAACTTCTGATCAGAGAAAAGCTCTGTTAAGAAACCAGGTGACAAACCTTCTGTATCATGGAAAGATTGTTACAACTGAAGCAAAGGCTAAAGAGATCCGCAAGATCGCAGAAAGCCTTATCGCTATGGCTGTTCGTGAAAAGGACAATTTTGAGACTGTTACCGTTACAGCAAAAGTTGCCCGCAAGGACGCTGACGGCAAGAGAGTAAAAGAAGTCGTAGACGGCAAAAAGAAAACCGTATATGACGAAGTTCAGAAAGAGATCACAAAAGATGCTCCTTCCAGACTTCATGCACGCCGTCAGATGATGAAGGTGTTCTATCCTGTAAAAGAAGTGCCGGCTAAAGGCGCAGGAAGAAAGAAAAACACCAAAAACGTTGACATGGTTAAGAAGATGTTTGAAGAAGTAGCTCCGAAGTATGTAGGACGCAACGGCGGTTATACAAGAATCGTAAAGATCGGACCGCGTAAAGGCGATGCAGCTATGGAGGTTCTGATCGAACTGGTATAATTAATGAAATTGAGAAAGGATATCCGTCTGTGCGGATATCCTTTTCTTCACTTTATAGGAATCAGCCCTTTCTCCACCGTATTGTCATCTTGCATGCTGACGCTATGAATGTGTGAAAGGTTAAATTTCATATGAAATAAAGACAAAGGCATAAATAACCGGATAAATGTCAAAAAATAATAAGGGGGGGGGGGTAAAACCGGCGCATAAAATATGTTATAATATGACCTAATAGTATAGTGGGAAGATATATTTCATATTTCATGAGAAATATCAGAAGGAGTGATGCGGACGATGAACACTGCGAAGAAGTTCGCGGTTGCCATCTGTGATGATTCTCTGCAGGATGCGGATATTCTGGAAAATTGTATCAGAAATATTCTTGCGGACAGCAGAATTACAAAATATACAAGGGGAAATCAATTGTTAGAGGATTTGGAAAAACAGGACCATCTGTATGATCTTGTTTTTCTGGCAATCTGTATGAAAGAGAAAAATGGAATCGATACAGCAAAAGAATTGCGGAAGATTGATGAAATGCTTCCTATCGTGTTTGTGTCTGAAAGCGATAAATTTTACAGAGAAGCTTTTGATGTATTTGCGTTTCAATATTTGTTAAAGCCAGTAGCCGGTTTAGAAGTAAAAGCTGTTCTGGACCGTTTGGGAATGGTCAAAGAACCTGCGGTTGTTTTTCGCTACAGAGCGAGAATTTATACGATCAGACATCAGGAGATTATGTATATATCGAGCAGCCTTCATACGGTGAACTTTCATCTGATAAACGGAAAAGAATTTCACTGCCGGGGAAAGCTTGCGGATTTTGAGGAGCAGCTTACAAACAGTCATATCATCAGATGCCACCAGAGTTTTTTTGTAAATATGGAAAGCGTTATCGGGATGAAAAGCAACAGCATTATCATGAAGGATATGGTGATACCGATTTCACGGACTTATATGAAAAAGGTTCAGGAGAAATATCTTCAGTATCTGGATAATAAAAATTAGAAAATATGTCGGGGCCTTTTGCGGATTTAAGCGCAGAAGGCCCTGTTTCTATTGATATTCTGAAAGAAGTATCGTAAAATCATAATGAAAATGACAGAAGAGAAAGAAGGAAACAAAAATGGTAAGCAGGGAATTTCATGCGTCAAGGCGCAGCTTGTACAGAGAATTGCTGGAAGACAACTCCATAGGCTTCGTTTTTTCCGGAGAAGAAAAAGAGGATCGGGGAGATCAGATGTTTCCCTTTACCCCTTACGCGAATTTTTATTATCTTACTGGATTTGACCAGCCGAAAGCTGTTTTTGTCGCATCTAAAATTCATGGAGTATATAAAGAGACATTGTTTATTGATCATCCGGATGAAATGAAAGCCCGCTGGCAGGGGATCTCATACGACAAAGATACAGTGAAAAGCGAAACAGGAATCCAGCAGGTGGAGTATCTGGAAAGATTTGAAGAAAAACTTCCGTTTTTTGGAAGAAGAAATGCCATCGAGCATCTTTATGTGGATATTGCCAACTGGGAGGAAGGATTTACCCAGAATCCTGCACAGAAATTCACACGGAAGGTACTGGATTGCTATCCTTATCTGAAAGTGCATAACACCTTTGGGGATCTGGCGCTTATGCGTCAGGTAAAAACAAAAGAAGAGATCGACCTTCACCGGAAAGCCTGCGAGATCACTACAGAAGGTGTGAAGGCTATCCTGGAAAATCTGAAACCGGGAATGCATGAGTATGAGATAGAGGCTCATTTTGACTTTGCCTTAAAATCAAGGAATGCCAGACATGCTTTTTCTACAATAGCCGCTTCCGGAAAAAACGCCTGCATTATGCATTATATGGCTAATAACCGCAGGATGGAGGACGGCGATATGATCCTTTTTGACCTTGGAGCGGAGTGGGGAGGATATGCGTCTGACGTCAGTAGAACATTTCCGGTAAACGGCCGCTTTACGGATCAGCAAAGGGCGCTTTATGAGGTTGTGCTGAAGGGCCTGGAAGCGGCAATTGCTAAAACAAAGCCCGGACAGCCTAAAAATGAACTGCAGGAAATCAGTAAGGAAGTAATGGCCAGGGAACTGATGCGCCTTGGGATGATCCAGAAGCCGGAAGAAATCATGAAATATTATTTTCACAGCTCCGGACATTACATCGGATTATATACCCATGATGTAGGAAACGATGAGGCGGTTCTGGAAAAAGATATGATGTTTACTTTGGAACCGGGACTCTACTTTGAGGAATTAGGAATTGGAATCAGGATCGAGGATACAATCCTGGTTACGGAAGACGGATGCGATGTGCTGACCAGGGGAATTCCAAAGACACCGGAAGAAATAGAGAAGTTTATGGCAAAAGCGCACAAATAAGATCAAAAAGGGTATACTACCTGGAAAGAAAGCAGTTTTTGGCAGAATACATCAGAGGATACAGAAAAATATGAATGTGAAAAGAATCATAGCCGTATGGGCGGCTAAAACCGCAGGCTATATCTGCAAAAAGATGGGAAGACAGGGTGTCACATGGGCTGGAAAGATCGCTTTGAAGATATATCCTCCCATACTTCAGGAGATGGCGGCAGAGGTGCGGAAAGGAATCTTTGCGGTCTGCGGAACAAACGGAAAGACCACTACGAACAATATGCTCTGCGCGGCTCTGGAGGCAGAAGGACAGAAAGTGATCTGTAATCACACAGGCTCCAATATGCTGAACGGCGTGGCGGCGGCTTTTGTTCTGGGAGCACGGCTCAACGGACATATTGACGCAGATTACGCCTGTATTGAAGCGGACGAAGCTTCTACGAAATATATTTTTCCGGAAATAAAGCCGGATTATATGTTAATGACGAATCTGTTCCGGGATCAGTTGGACAGGTACGGAGAAATTGACATCACAATGAACATTCTGGAATCTATGATAAAAACCCTTCCGGAAATGAAAGTGATCGTCAACGGCGACGATGCCCTGTCAGCCTACCTTGCGATGGACAGCGGAAATCCCTGTATTTTTTACGGGATCAGCCAGCCGGTAATGAAAAATGAAACAAATGAGATCCGGGAGGGACGGTTCTGCAAAAGATGCGGGGCAAAGCTGGAGTACAGTTTTTACCATTACAGCCAGCTTGGAGATTACCTTTGTCCGGAGTGCGGATTTAAAAGACCGGATCCGGATTTTGACGCTTATGACGTGAAGGTAGGGGACCGTTTGTCTTTCCGTGTGGAAAACAGGCTGATTTCCGCTGATTACAAAGGATTTTATAATGTTTACAATATCCTGGCAGCCTATGCGGGAATAAGAAGCGCAGGATTTTCAGCAGAGCATTTCCAGGATATGCTGAAAAGATTTAACCCGGAAAACGGGAGAATGGAACAGTTCCGCATCAGCGGCACAGGCGTTACTTTAAATCTGGCGAAAAACCCGGCAGGATTCAATCAGAATATTTCCGCCGTAATGCAGGACACAGCGCCGAAAGACGTGATCATCGTCATTAATGATAACGCTCAGGACGGAATTGACATTTCCTGGCTGTGGGATGTGGACTTTGATCTTTTCCGGGAGGAAAGCATCCGTTCCATTACGGTCAGCGGTATCCGGTGTTATGACATGAGGCTGAGGCTGAAATATGTGGATATCTCTTCTGAACTGGAAGAAAATGTGGAAAACGCAATCCGTAAAAGGATTTCCGATGGAACAGGAAATCTGTATGTGCTTGTAAACTACACGGCGCTTTTCAGCACAAGAAATATACTGAAAAGACTGGAGGAAGAGAGAAAATGAAGCTTACGATAGGACATTTATATCCAGATCTTTTAAATCTGTACGGTGACAGAGGAAATATCCAGTGTCTGATGAAACGGTGCCAGTGGAGAGGGATCCAGGCGGAAACTATCGTGTATGAACTGAACGATAAAATAGATTTTTCCGCTCTTGATATTGTCCTTCTTGGAGGCGGCTCAGACAGGGAGCAGATGCTTGTCTGTGAAAAGCTTAAAGAAATCCGGAAGGATTTTAAAGAATATGTGGAGAACGGCGGCGTTGTGATCGCCATCTGCGGAGGCTATCAGCTTTTAGGCAATTACTATAAAACAGACCAGGGAACGATCACCGGACTGGAACTGGTGGATATGTATACAGAGCAGGGCCAGGGCAGACTGATCAGCAATATCATATTAAAGAGCGAGCTGTTTGAAATGCCGGTGGTGGGTTTTGAAAATCACGGCGGCAGAACATATATAAAAGATAACAAGCCTCTTGGAAAGGTTCTTTACGGTTCGGGAAATGATGGAAAAACGGGATATGAAGGCGTAGTATATAAAAATGTGATCGGAACGTATCTCCACGGACCTCTTCTTCCAAAAAACCCGCAGCTTGCCGACTGGCTGATCTTACGGGCGCTGAAGAAAAAATACGGGGATGATGTGGAACTGACGCCGCTGGACGACAGGCAGGAAAAGGAAGCAAATGCATATATATGCAGTAGATTTCTGAAATAGTACTTGATTTCAAAATTGGGGGACGGTATAATAAACTATGAATACGGACGGCTGTCCGCATTCAGACTGTTAATCTGAAAGGAGTTAACTATTATGAAGAAGTATGTATGCGAACCATGCGGATATGTATATGATCCTGAGATCGGCGATCCGGACAACGGTATCGAGCCGGGTACTGCATTTGAAGACCTTCCTGAAGATTGGGTATGCCCGGTCTGCGGAGTAGGCAAAGAGGAATTTGTACCGGAAGATTAAGATTCGGGGAGGGGTGCCGAAAGCAAGTTGCTTTTGACACCTTTCTTCTTTTCGGAATATAGATAAGGGGTTTGGCATGGCAAAATCACATAATCAGAAAATAAAGATTCTAATTTTGGAAAAACTGCTTGGTGATACCGGGGAACATAAAGTGGTGACGATGCAGGAAATCCTGGATAATATGGGCCGGTACGGCATCAGCGCGGAGCGAAAAAGTATTTATGACGATATGGAAGCGCTGAGGGATTTTGGATACGATATTCAATATAAAAGGGGACGGACAGGCGGTTATTACCTGCAGCCGAAAGCGGAAGAAAAAGCCGGAGAGGATGTCCCTGAGGACAGTGGAGCCTGCGGACAGGATACGGAGGATGCGGCAGACAGCCGGGCGGAAGAGATCTGTGGAAATCCCAGGGTAAGAGGCGAAGAAATCTTTGAAGCCGGAAAAACTATGAAGCTTCTCTGCAAAAAAGAAAGAGAAGAGGAGGTCAGGGAATACTTCGGCAATATAGGAAAGTATAAGATAAAAGCATCGGGACAGTTGTCCGTAACGGCGCCTCAGATATCCGGACCGTATTTTTTCGGATGGCTGACCGCAATGGGGCAGGATGTACATATTGTGAAACCGAAAAAAATAGCGTCTGCCTATCGTGATTATCTGAAAATCCTGGCAAAGGACTATAAAGGACTGTAGACAGAAAGGACAGAAGCATGAAAAAAAAGACCGCAGGTATTTTACTGGGAATCCTCCTTGCTTCCGTTTCTCTTGCCGGCTGCGGCGAAAATGAAGCGACAGAAGCAGCCAGCGAAAGCGCCCAGACAGAGGGCGAAGGTTCTGGAGAGATTACGGAAGATGGTGAGAAAACAGAAGATGCCGGTGTAAACGGAGATAAAAAAACGGAAAAAAACAAAGAAGAAAAGAAGGAAAACGGCGAAGCGGATTCCGAAGATAAGGCAGCAGAAGAAGAGGAAGAAACAGAGGATGAAGAGGACGCGCTGAAGGTGGCGGTACTGCTTCCGGATGAGGACGAATGGTCCGTAGATGCGGAGGCATTGGAGAGCAATCTTGAGGAAGACGGCTATGAACCGCTTATTGATTATGCAGAGGGAGACGTATCCAGACAGGTGTCCCAGATCCAGGAACTGACAGAAGAAAAGGTGGCCGCTTTTATCATAGCGCCAGTGGATCCTTATGGGCTTCCTGATGTTCTTGCCGATGTGAAAGAAGCGGACATTCCGGTGTTTTCCTATGATGAGCTGATCATGGATACGAACGCCGTAAATTATTACACTGCTTTCGGAGGGCGTCAGGTAGGGCGCCAGATCGGCGAAGAGATCGTAGAACGTCAGGAGCTGGATAAAGTCAGAGAGGAGAAAGGTTCCAGGACAATTGAATTTTTTATGGGTTCACTGGACGATTCCCAGGCGCTGTTTTTGTATAACGGGCTGATGGAGGTGCTTCAGCCTTATCTGGATGACGGAACTCTGGAATGTCCTTCCGGAAAACTCTCTTTTGACGATACCGGTCTTCTGCGCTGGAGCGGAAGTCTGGCGGAAAGCAGGATGCAGGAAACTTTGGAAGAGTATTACGAAACAGGAGAAGCCCCTGACATTATCTGTACAGGATTTGACGAAGCTGCTCTGCAGATCTGCTCTGTACTGGATCAGCATGGGATTGCCGCCGGCAGCGAGGCGTGGCCGATGATCACAGGAGTCGGCTGTGACGCGGAGGCAGTAAAGAGCATTGCGTCAGGAAGGCTGGCCTTCAGTATTTTTATGGATCCGAGAGAAATGGCGGCGCGGTGCGAGGACATGGTGGACGCATATCTTGTGCGGGAAGAGGATCCTGAGGCCGAGGAGCCGGAAGTAAACGATTATGAATCTTATGATAACGGAGTGAAGATCGTAGGCGCGTATCTTTGTGAATCACAGGTGATCGACGCGGATAATTATGAGATCCTGATCGATAACGGCTATTATACAGAAGATGAAGTGACTCCGGAGGCAACGCCGACCCCAACGCCGGAACCATCGCCGACGCCGGAACCGACGCCGACTCCGGAACCAACATCAACGCCGGAACCGATGTCAACGCCGAAAGTGACATCGAAACCGACACCGACCCCAACGCCGGATGAAGAAGAGTCGACTCCGACGCCGGAAGAAAAGAAGGCGGAGAGGACAAAACTTAAGATGGCGGATGAGACAGAGCAGGAAAAATGAAGGCAATAGAAACAGCCCGGGAGAACGGCCTGATGGCAGAACTTCCGGGCTGATATTGTAATCTGATATACTTTTTTACATGTTAACACAGGAACTGCCGTTCAGAGAAGATCAGGCTTCCCGGAAGGTCAGTGAATCGTCAGTCATAGAATCGATAATTGCAAGAGATTCAAGGCGGACGCCCATATCGCGGATCTTCTTTCCGCCGTCCTGGAATCCTTTTTCAATGACAATGCCGGCTCCCTCAAGAGTGGCGCCTGATTCCTTTACGATCTCGATCAGTCCCAGAAGGGCGCAGCCATTGGCCAGAAAATCATCGATCAGGAGAACATGATCGTCCGGTCCCAGAAACTTTTTAGATAAGATCACATCATATACTTTTTTGTGTGTGAAGGATTCTACTTTGGAACAGTACATTTCTCCGTCCAGATTCAGGCTCTGGGCTTTCTTTGCAAAAACAACGGGAACATGAAAATATTGAGCTGCGATACAGGCAATCCCGATACCGGAAGCCTCGATAGTTAAGATTTTTGTGATAGGGCAGTCTGAGAAACGGGCTTTAAATTCTTTGCCGATTTCGTTGATAAGCGTAATGTCCATCTGGTGATTCAGAAAACTGTCTACTTTCAGAATATTTCCCGGTTTTACAATTCCATCTTTCAGAATACGGTCTTTTAAAAGCTGCATGGCGTCTCTCCTTTGGTCTGTTTACGTTCTAAGGTATATCTACTATACGCTATTCCAATAGGAAGTTCAATTCTTTTCGACAAATTTCTGTAAATTTTTTGCACAGGAAGAATCTGGAAATCTTATGTCAGGCGGCGTTGCATTGGCCGGAAAGGTCTGGTACAATGAAAAAAACGAGAAAAGAGGCTGACAATAATGGAACATAGATATATTGTGGACGCCAGAGGCGAGCAGTGCCCGGTTCCGGTCATAAAAACCAAAAAAGTGCTGGACAGTGTTGAGGGAGAAGCTGTAGTCACAGTGCTGGTGGATAACGAGACAGCAGTTCAGAATCTTACAAGAATGGGAAAAAATTCAGGAGCGGAAGTGGCAGCTAAGAGACTTGGCGAGCATGAATTTCAGGTTATCCTCTCTGTAAACGGAGCTGCCCATAAAGAGGCGCCGGAAGCAGAGAAAGATACAGAGACGGCAAAGCCGGAAGAAAACCTGGTAGTGGCAGTGGATACGGCCGTGATGGGACACGGAAACGACGAACTTGGAAAGGTGCTGATGAGGGGCTTCCTTTTTGCGGTGACACAGCTTGAGAAGCTCCCCAAGACAATGCTTTTTTATAACGGAGGCGTGCTTCTGACAACAGAGGGGTCAGATTCCATTGAGGATCT